>JAJXTT010000009.1:0-2997 GCA_021783525.1 Pseudomonadota bacterium | reverse complement strand
ACTTTCAGCCCGCGCGGGTCGAAATAATCATATTCGATAGCATAACCGGGACGGGTGATATGCGCGTTCTCCAGTCCCCTTATCGAATGCACCAACTCCAACTGTGTATCGTAGGAAAGGCTGGTCGAAATGCCGTTTGGATAGATTTCGTGTGTTGTGAGGCCTTCTGGCTCCAGAAATATCTGGTGCGAAGACTTGCCGGCAAATCGCGTGATCTTGTCTTCGATGGATGGGCAATAGCGTGGACCCACTCCCTCTATAACTCCGGTGAATAAAGGCGATTCGCCCAATCCGTTGCGGATGATCTCATGAGTGCGTTCATTCGTTTGCGTGATCCAGCATGGCATTTGTCCTGGGTGTTGGTCGGCGCGCCCCAGAAAAGAAAACACGGGTATTGGCGTGTCGCTGTGTTGTTCCTGCATCGCAGAGAAATCGATGCTGCGCCCGTCTATGCGTGGCGGCGTCCCCGTTTTAAGGCGCCCGGTGGGCAGCCCCAATTCGCGCAGATTGTGTGCAAGCCCAATAGATGGGGGATCGCCTGCGCGACCTGCCGGATAGTTTGTCAGGCCGACATGAACCAAGCCCGCGAGGAATGTGCCGGTGGTCAGAACCACGGTTTTGGCGTAGTAACTCAAGCCAAGCTGGGTCTGGACGCCGATAACGCGCCCGTGCTCAATCAATAGTTTTTCTGCCGCTTGCTGAAATAGCTTCAGATTATGCTGATTTTCCAATCGCTTACGAATCGCCGCCTTGTAAAGTGCGCGATCTGCCTGCGCACGGGTCGCACGCACGGCGGGTCCCTTTGAAGCGTTCAGGATCCGGAACTGTATGCCCGCTTCGTCTGTTGCTGCGGCCATCGCGCCGCCCAAGGCGTCAATTTCTTTGACCAAATGGCCTTTGCCGATTCCGCCGATGGAGGGATTGCAGGACATCACACCCAGCGTTTCGATGCTATGCGTGAGCAAAAGCGTAGTGCATCCCGCACGGGCGCTTGCCAGCGCGGCTTCCGTCCCGGCGTGTCCACCACCTATCACGATGACATCGAATTGTTTCGGATCGCGCATTCTCCACCCATCAAAATGAGGACGCGCATCATAACTCAAAAGTTATACACAACGAAGACTTTGAGTAAACCAGTGTTTCACGTGAAACAATTACTTGCCTATACAAAAGCGACTGAATATTTCACCCAACAGATCGTCTGCAGTAAATTCACCGGTAATACTATTTAGCGACTTTTGGGCGTGACGGAGCTCTTCGGCCAACAATTCTGGATGGCCAAGCTGTTGCGAAGCCGCAACAAGCCGTTTTTTTGCTGCAGAAAGCGCTTCCAAGTGGCGTGCTCGTGCCATGAAGACTCCTGTTTCCTGATGCCATCCTATCGCTTCTAGGAGCTTTTCCTGCAGTGCGTCCATGCCTGCGCCGGTTTTTGCGGAGAGGTAAACGTGGGTTTCCCCATTTTGTACGTCTATACCTTGGCCATGTCCGCTCAGATCGATCTTGTTATGCAAATATAATCGGGGAACCTTTGCCGGCAAGTGCGACAGTATCGCTTTGTCCTGAGAGTCCGTTCGCTGATGCGACTCATCCAGCAAGACCAGTACGACGTCGGCTCTGGATAATGCCAATTGCGTGCGCGCAATGCCCATTTTCTCGACAACATCGTCTGTTTCACGCAATCCCGCGGTATCGATAAGATGCAGTGGCACGCCTCCAACTTGCAGCGCCTGACGTATTGCGTCGCGTGTGGTGCCGGGTATCTCGCTCACAAGCGCCACCTCTTCCCCAGCCAGACGATTAAGCAGGCTCGATTTTCCTGCATTCGGCGCGCCTACTAGCACAACCTGTGCTCCCTCACGCAATATGCTTCCCAGTTTTGCCAATTCTTCAATGCGAGCCAGATCGCTCATCAACTGTGAGAGTTTGCTGGCGCAAAACTGCCGATCTGCATCGGCAATCTCCTCGTCAGGAAAATCCAGGGTCGCTTCAACCAGCATGCGCAAATCTATAAGCTGCCCTACGACACCATTGATCGCCGCTGAGAATTCACCTTGTAAGGAACGCATGGCGCTGCGTGCGGCCTGTTCTGTAGTTGCGTCGATTAGGTCGGCCACACTTTCAGCCTGAGCGAGGTCCATCTTGTCGTTAAGGAACGCGCGTTGGGTAAATTCGCCCGGTTGCGCGAGGCGTGCGCCCAGCTCCAAACAACGTTCCAAAACGGATTGGAGCACTGCGGGGCCACCGTGTCCTTGAAGTTCCAGCACTTCTTCTCCGGTATAGGAATGGGGGGCCGGGAAGAACAGTGCAATTCCTTGGTCCAGAACCGTGCCGTCAGCAGCAAGAAAACTGGTGTATGTGGCGAATCTGGGCGTAAGTTGCCGTCGGGTCAGCAGGGTGGCCATTTGTGATAGCCCGATTCCCGATACCCGCACCACGCCGATGCCACCGCGCCCTGGAGCGGTGGCTATCGCCGCGATGTTGTCAGGCCTTGGCGCCACCTTTGCGCGCGGCGGCTTGCCCGCGGGTGATGTACCACTGCTGGGCAATAGAAAGGATGTTATTCACAACAGAGTACAGAACCAACCCCGCCGGGAAGAAGAAAAACACGACGCTGAACACAATGGGCATGATCTGCATGAGTTTCGCCTGCATTGGATCAGGCGGCAACGGGTTGAGTTTGCTCTGAACCAGCATGCTGATACCCATGACGAGCGGCAAGGCATAATACGGATCGGTTGCCGACAAGTCTGTGATCCAACCGAAGAACGGCGCATGGCGCAGCTCCACACTGGACAAAATAGCCCAATAAAGTGCGATGAACACGGGTATCTGGATCACCATAGGCAGACAACCACCCAGTGGATTGATCTTTTCGGTTTTGTACAGATCCATCATCGCGTGATTCAATTTATCGCGGTCATCGCTGTATTGCTGTTTTATCTTCTCCAGCTTTGGCGCCACAAGGCGCATTTTCGCCATGGATCTATAACTTGCCGC
>JAJXTT010000228.1 GCA_021783525.1 Pseudomonadota bacterium | reverse complement strand
ACGCTGCCGAAGACTATGTGCACCGCATCGGCCGCACCGGCCGGGCGGGTGCATCCGGCACCGCGATCTCGCTGGTGTCTCCGGAAGAAGAGAAATACCTGGCGGAGATCGAGAAACTCATCAAGACACAGATACCGAAAGAGCGTGCCGACTTGCCCGAGCATGCCGCGAAGCCGCACCGGTCGGCGCGCGCAGAACCCGCAGAGCGCAGCCGCGAGCACCGTGCCCCGGCTCCGAAAAAGCCCAGCCACGACCCCTGGTTCGACAAACCCTACGAACCGAGCACCAGTGCTCCCGCACCCGTCAAGAAGCCCGCCGAACCCGCTGCGAACAAACCCAAAGCGCAGATTCCCGCGTTATTCGTGCGCCGCTCCAGCTGAGTCTCCCCGGCTGGAATGTTCGTCGCACAAACCATCGTTCCGATATTCCTGCTGATCCTGCTCGGCGTTGCCATGCACCGCTGGTTCGGCATGCGCGAAGATTTCTGGCCGCAGCTGGATCGCGTGATCTACTACGTTTTCTTTCCCGCGCTGCTGTTCAATTCCCTCTCGCATTTCAAGATCGATCTGGGCACGGCGACGCCGATGCTGATCGTTGCCATGCTCTACATGCTTGCCGGCATCGCGCTGGGCTACGCCGCAAAGTTCCTGTTTCGTGCGCCGTCCAAAGTATTCTCGGCAACCTTCCAGTCCGCATTCCGCTTCAATAGCTATGTCGGCCTTGCCATCGCGGGGGCGCTGCACGGTCAGGAAGGACTCGCGGCCATCGGCTTGCTGATGGGCTTCATGGTCCCCGTTGCCAACGTCGCGGCGGTGCTCGCGCTGGCGCGCCACAGCGAAAGTCACTGGCTCAAGGAGATATTGAGCAATCCCCTGATTCTCTCCACCGCGAGCGGGATCGCCCTGAGCTTTTCGGGCCTGGCGTTGCCGGTGCTGATCAACACCACGCTGGGCCTGTTGTCGCAAGCCTCGCTGCCCATGGGATTGATCGCCGTCGGGGCGGGGCTGCGCCTGCAGGGATTGCACAGCCATCCCGGTACCTTGTGGTATGGCGTGGTGGTCAAGCTGCTGGTGCTGCCTGCCATCGCCTGGGGATTGGCCAGAGCGTTCGGACTGAGCGGCGTGTATTTCAATATCGCGGTATTGATGGCGGCGCTGCCGGTATCCACCGTGTCCTATGTGCTGGCCAGGCGCATGGGCGGCGACGGAAACACCATCGCCGCCCAGGTGATGCTGAGCACCCTGCTGGCGGCGTTGACGCTGCCGCTGTGGCTGCTGCTGATGGGGTTGTGAGCAGGAAAGCCAGCGCAACAACAAGTCAGTCCGCAGCAGGCATCCTGATCTCCTGCTGATTGTGCCGGGTCTGTTCTTCCATCACCAGCAGCGCCAGTTCCTTCTTGAGGTCGTTGAATTCGACCGAGCTCGGATCGCGCGGGCGCGGCATCGCGACGCTCACGATCTTCTTGATCGTACCCGGGCGATAGGTCATGACGACGATGCGGTCGGCAAGGTAGATGGATTCTTCGATGCTGTGCGTGACGAAGACGACGGTCTTCCTGAATTCCATCCAGATTCGCAGCAACTCGTCCTGCAGGTTGCGCCGGGTCAGCGAGTCGAGCGCACCGAAGGGTTCGTCCATCAGCAGGATCGGCGAATCCAGCGCCAGTACACGGGCGATCGCAACGCGCTGGCGCATGCCGCCGGACAGGTCCTTCGGGTAGCGGTCGCGGAAGTCCTGCAGCCTGAGCATCTCCAGGAGCTCGCCCACCTTTTCCTTGATCCGGACTTTGGGCTGTTTCTTGATCTCCAGGCCGAAGGCGATGTTCTTCTCCACGGTCATCCACGGGAACAGCGCATATTCCTGAAACACCATGCCGCGATCCGGTCCCGGCGCTCGCACCGCGCTGCCGTCGACGATGACGGTCCCGGCGGTGGGCGGCGAGAAACCGGCGATGGCGTTGAGCAGGGTGGATTTTCCGCAGCCGGACGGGCCGAGCAGGCAGATGAACTCCCCGGGACTGACGTCCAGATTGATGTCTTCCAGCGCAACGACTTCGCGGCCGTCTGTGCTGAATACCTTGTTCACTTTGCTGATATGGATTTGTGGCGGCATGGTCAATTGTTTTCGATTCCTCTGTGCCACTTGAGCAGATGATTGTTGAGACGGTTCATGCCCGAATCGATGGCCAGACCGAGCAGGCCGATCGTGAACATGCCGGCGATGATCTTGTCCGACCAGAAGAACTCGCGTGCCTCCAGGATGCGGTAGCCCAGGCCGTTGTTGACCGCGATCATTTCGGCCACGATCACCACGATGAAGGCGGTGCCGATGCCGATGCGCGCCCCCGTCAGGATATAGGGGGTCGCGGCCGGCAGCATCACGCGCAGGAACAGGGTGGTCTGGCTCGCGCCCAGGCTCCGGGCGGCGCGGATGTAGATGCCGTCGACGTGGCGCACGCCCGCGATGGTGTTCATCAGCACGGGAAAGAACGCGCCGATCACGATCAGGAAGATCGCGGGCGGGTTGCCCAGTCCGAACCAGAGTATCGACAACGGGATGAAAGCGATGGGCGGGATCGGGCGCAGGATCTGGATCAAGGGGTTGAACAGTCTGTAGACGCGGTCGTTCGCTCCCATCAGCAGCCCCAGCGGCAGGGCCAGGGCAGTGCCGACCAGAAACCCCACCACGACGCGATACATGCTGGCATAGGCATCGCGGATCATCTCCCCGGAAAGCAGCCAGGCGAGGTAGCCGGATCTGGACGGATCGAACGCTTCCGTCGGCAGCAGGTATTCCCACCATTTCGCGATCACCGCCGTGGGCGCGGGCAGTATCTGCGGATTGACGATCGCGTGTGCCGACAGGTACTGCCAGATCGCCAGCAGAATCACGGGCACCAGAAGTCCCTGCAGGGATGCATATAGCCTTGCCAGGATATTTTTCATCGAAGGTTCCGCCGGGCTACTTGATCTTCATTTCTTTTTTGGCTTTCTCGAGCAGGTCGAGGCGAACCCAGTCTTTCGCCACCGGTGCGACGGCAAGTCTTCCAACGCCGTATTTCTTCATCAGGTCGGCAGTGACCTGCACATGCTCAAGACTGACATCGTAAGTGAACGACGCGTTGCTCATTGCATCCTGGTAGTCTTCATGCGTGATCTGATTCTTGAACATCTGCTCGCGCACATATTTTTCCGCCAGCCCGGGGTTGGCCTGGAACGTCCTGGTCGCTTCCACGAACAGTTTGAGCACCCGTTCGGCGACATCGCGCTTCTCCTTGTACATCTTCTCCGTCATCACCAGCACCCGCACCGGCTCGCCGATCGGCGTGTCGTAGGGTTTCACCACTTCCACGCCGTAGCCCTTGTTGATCGCCTGCGAAGACTGCGGTTCGGACTGGCACATGGCGTCGATGTTCTTTTGCATCAACGCCTGGTTCAAGTCGGCGAACGGCATGAAGAAGATCTGCACATCCTTGCCCGGCTGGTCGGACCAGGTCAGGTTGTTCTTGGACAGCTCGGCGGCCAGCAGCAGCTCCTGCGCGCCACCGCGCGCCACGCCCACTTTTTTGCCCCTGAGGTCGGCGACCGATTTGATGTTCAGGTCGGGGCGGCCGACGATGCGTGCGCCGCCCTTGGCAAAACCCGCGACCACGTAGATCGGCACTCCGCTGGCGCGTCCCGCGACAGCGGCATCAAGCGCACTGGCGGCGATGTCGATCTCGCCAGCGATGGTTGCGGGCAGGATGTCGAGACCTTTGGCAAAGACCCTTTCCTC
>JAJXTT010000227.1 GCA_021783525.1 Pseudomonadota bacterium | reverse complement strand
CATCCGCTGGATTGCTGCCGCGCACGTGAAAACCGCACGCGGCAAGCGCCAGGACGGCGGCGAGCAGCAGGAGTCGTGTCAGGTTGGTCATCAGATCACCACATTGACCAGGCGGCCGGGCACAACGACGACTTTCTTCGCCGCTCCGCCCGCAAGTTGCTTTTGTACCGCCTCGTGCGCGAGCGCAAGCCGCTCGATGGCGGTCTTGTCGGCATCCTTGGCGACGCGCAAGCTGCCGCGCAGCTTGCCGTTCACCTGGATTACCAGCTCGATCTCGTTTTGCACCAGTGCGGCGGGATCGGCTTGCGGGAAAGACTGATCGATCAGCTTGCTGCCGGGGCGCAGTTCAGTCCACAACGCTTCCGCGATATGCGGAGCGATGGGCGAGAGCAGCAGCACTGCATTTTCCAGCACTTCCTGCGCCACGCTGCGCGCAATGGACGAGTCCTCGCCGAATTTGCCCAGCGCATTCAGCAATTCCATGATCGCGGCAATCGCGGTGTTGAAGGTCTTGCGGCGGCCATAATCGTCGTCGATCTTCTGGATGGCCTGATGCAGCTGGAAGCGCAGTGCCCTGGCGTCCGCACTCAGTTCGCCGCCGTTGTATGCGGTGACCACGCCTTGTTCGACATGCTCGTGGACCGCCTTCCATACGCGCTTCAGGAAGCGGAACGAACCCTCCACGCCGGCATCCGACCATTCCAGCTGCTGGTCGGGCGGCGCCGCGAACATCATAAAGACACGTGCGGTATCCGCGCCGTATTCGTCGATGATCGCCTGCGGATCGACGCCGTTGTTCTTCGACTTCGACATCTTTTCGGTGCCGCCGATGACGACGGGCTTGCCGTCGGCGATCAGCTTCGCGCCGATGGGGCGTGCCTTGGCGTCGGTTTCCACATCCACCTCGGCCGGATTGATCCACTGTTTCTTGCCGTCACTGCCTTCGCGGTAGAAAGTCGGCGCGACCACCATGCCTTGGGTCAACAGATTTTTGAACGGCTCATCCAAGGGGTTGAATGCGCGCGGCGCAACGTTTGTCCCCTCTCCCACCGGGGGAGGGTTAGGGTGGGGGAATCCTCGTGGCTCACCGCCAAACAGACCCTCGTCGCGCATCAGCTTGTGGAAGAAGCGCGCGTACAGCAGGTGCAGGATCGCGTGCTCGATGCCGCCGATATATTGGTCCACCGGCAGCCATTTTTGCGCAGCCGCCTTGTCCACCATGCCGGTATCGCATTGCGGGCTGGCATAGCGCGCGTAGTACCAGGACGATTCCACGAAGGTATCCATGGTGTCGGTCTCGCGGCGGGCGGGGCCGGAACATTGCGGGCAGGTGCACTCGTAGAATTCCGGCATCTTCGCCAGCGGCGAACCGGCACCGTCCGGTACCACGTCCTCAGGCAACTTCACCGGCAGCTGGTCGTCCGGCACGGGTACGTCGCCGCAACTCGGGCAGTGGATGATGGGGATGGGGCAGCCCCAATAGCGCTGGCGCGAAATGCCCCAGTCGCGCAGGCGGAACTGCACTTTCTTTTCGCCCAGGCCTTTGGTGCTCAGGTCGGCGGCGATGGCATCCACTGCCTGCGAGTAATTTAGGCCGTCGTACTTGCCGGAGTTCACGCATATGCCATTCTCCTTATCGGCATACCATTCTTGCCAGTTTGCATCGCTGAAGGCGTGGTCTTTCACCGCGATGGATTGCCTGATCGGCAAATTGTATTTCTTCGCAAAACCAAAATCGCGCTCGTCATGTGCGGGCACCGCCATCACGGCTCCTTCGCCGTAGCCCATCAGCACATAGTTGCCAACCCATACCGGCACCAGTTCGCCTGTAAGCGGGTGGGTGACTTTGAGTCCGGTGTCCATGCCCTTCTTTTCCATGGTGGCGATGTCGGCTTCGGCCACGCCGCCCTGTTTGCATTCTTCGATGAACGCCGCGAGCTTGGGGTTGTTCTGTGCGGCCTGGGTTGCCAGCGGATGTTCCGCCGCCACGGCGACAAAGGTGACGCCCATGATGGTGTCGGCGCGGGTGGTGTAGACCCACAGCAGATTGCTCTTCGTGGACATTCCCTCACCCTCGGTCCCTCTCCCGCTTGCGGGCGAGGGAAGAGATGTCCCGACAGCGGCGGGGATCTCGAAGGCAAAGCGAACGCCGTAGCTCTTGCCGATCCAGTTGGCCTGCATGGTCTTCACCTGTTCCGGCCAGCCGGACAGGGTGTCGAGGTCTTTGAGCAGCTCGTCGGCGTACTGCGTGATGCGGAAGAAATACATGGGGATGTCGCGCTTTTCGACCACCGCACCGGAGCGCCAGCCGCGCCCGTCGATCACCTGCTCGTTGGCGAGTACGGTGTTGTCCACCGGGTCCCAGTTCACCACCGCGGTCTTTTTGTAGATGACGCCCTTCTTGAACAGGCGGGTGAACAGCCACTGTTCCCATCGGTAATAGTCCGGTTTGCACGTCGTGACTTCGCGCGACCAGTCCACGCCCAGGCCCAGCGACTTCAGCTGCTGCTTCATGTATTCGATGTTCGAATAGGTCCAGGCGGCCGGCGGCACGTTGTTGGCCATCGCGGCGTTCTCGGCAGGCAGGCCGAACGCGTCCCAGCCCATGGGCTGCATCACGTTGTAGCCCTTCATGTGGTGGTAACGGCTCAGCACGTCGCCGATGGTGTAGTTGCGCACATGGCCCATGTGCAGCTTGCCTGAGGGGTAGGGGAACATCGACAGGCAATAGTATTTCGGTTTCGGGCTGTCCTCCCTGGCGCGGAATACTTGTGCTGCCTCCCACTGTTGTTGGGCGGAGGCTTCGATGTCTTTGGGCGAATAGTTAGATTGCATGTTCCAGTGGCCGGGTGCGTAAATTTGCGGGTTCGGCATTATAACGGCAACATGACACCCTCGCGCGGAAGGAAAGGGGACGGAATGAACAAGCTGATCGGATTGACGTTGATGCTGGTTGCCTTGTCGGTGCAGGCAGAACCGGACGCACAGGTGCAGGCCGTGCAGATGCCGGCCTGGCTGCAGCGCGGCGAAAGCAGGGTGCCGTTGCGGGTCGGGTCGGAACTGCACAATGGCGATACGCTGGTCACCGGGGCGAACGCGCGCATCTATGTGCATACCGCCGATGGCAGCACGGTAAAATTGGGAGAGAACGCCACCCTGAAGCTGGACGGCCTGTCGCAGCAGAGTGCAGAACAAACCTTGTTCAGTGCCGTGCTGAATGTCGCCCAAGGCGCATTCCGGTTCACCACTGCCAGTCTTGCCAAACTGAAGGCGCGCGAGGTGACCGTCAGGGTCGCCGGCGCGACGATCGGCATACGCGGCACGGACGTGTGGGGCAAGGACGGTAGCGATCAGGGGGTGGTGTGCCTGATCGAAGGCAGGATTTCAGTGACCGGGCCCGACAGCAGCGATTTCGTGATGGATCAGCCGCTGTCCTTTTACAAGATGCCAAAGGATGCGTCGCCATTACCGATTGCTGCCGTCGATCCGGAGCAGCTGAAAAAATGGGCAGCAGAAACAGAAATCGCACAACCGGCGCCGCAGATCGGTGGCGTCTGGAAGGTGGACCTGCTTACCCTACCAAATCAATCAAGTGCTTTGGCAGCATACGATCAATGGCGTGCGGCGGGCTACGACGTGCGCCTGCTGCCCGTTGCGAAGCAGGACGGATGGGAATACAAGCTGCGTGTGGTGCAATTGCCCAGCCGCGCCGACGCACAGAAGATGGCGGAACAATTGAAGGGAATGTTCGGAGCCGAAAACCCGAGCGTCTCGCGCTAGGCGGGGAAACTGGGTT
>JAJXTT010000226.1 GCA_021783525.1 Pseudomonadota bacterium | reverse complement strand
ATGCGCCTCACCGCCAAGTTCTACGTGCGGGGCGGCATCTTCACCAATGTCGTGGCCGAGCACCGCAAGCCGGGCTGGCAGCCGGCGCCATTGGTCGACCTGACCCAGTTCCAGCAGCAATCGAACACCAGAGGATAGCCTGCTTCACAGCTACGCCGATGCGCTCGCGCCAGTGACTTCACACCAGTGCGTCGCTACGCGTTTTGCGGACGCGTAGCGACATGCCAGCATTCCTGCAGATTCCTCTCAACCGCGGCGACCACGCGACCATCCAGCTTGCCGCTGTCGGCCTGTTGCTTGAGGATCGTCAGGATGGCATCCCGTTCCAGCGCACCGCGGTAAGGCCTGTCCTGCGCCAGTGCCTGGAACACGTCCGCAACCGCGACGATGCGCGCTTCAAAGGAGAGATCGGTCCCTTTTGTCCGGAATGGATAGCCCGTGCCATCCATCCTTTCGTGGTGCTGCAGCGCCCACAGGCTCACGCGTTCCAGTCCCCTGATGTTCTTCAGGATGCTGTACGTGTCGAAACTGTGCCGCCGCATGACGACGATGTCTTCCTCGTCGAGCGTGGCCGGCTTTTCCAGCAATCGATCGGGTACCCTCAGCTTGCCGATATCGTGCAGCAATCCAACCAGTTCGAGCATCTCGCAAGTCTCCTGCGGCAACTGGAAAAGACCGCCAAGGTAACGTGCCAGACTGGCAACACCGTCCGAATGCTGTTTGGTATAGGGGCTCTTCGCATCGACGATGCATGAGAAGACATGCACCAGGCTGCGCAATTCCTGAAACTCCATGGCCTGTTCCGGGAAGTGCGACAGCCATGTCGCCAGATAAGCGTTCACATCGTCGCTCTCCAGCGTGAACCAGAAGGCTTCCGACAGCGATATATCCATGAAAGCGTCGACCAGTTCCGGGCAGAACCAGTCGCTGCGCCGCTCGAAGATCTTGCGCCTGATCTCCTCCTTGCCCAGCAGGATATCCTCCCCGCCGATCTGGTAACCCAACGCCAGCACATCCACCCGGTCAACCAGATAAATGCAGTTTGCGCGCAGCTTGACCTCCAGCGGCAGATCCAGGTCCTTGAGCACGGCCCAATGTGTGTGGTGATGCAGCACCGTATCCGACAGATGCTTCAACAAAGGGCTGCCGGCCAGCAAATCCGCGCCGAGCCTGCAATGATCGGCCTCGTCTTCCCACGCGAGCTGGGTCAGTCTGGCATGCACCGTCGTTCTGGACACGCCGCTGTCGTGCAAAATGGCCGCCTGAAAAAGCTCGTCCAGGCGAGGGGCGCTCCAGCCCAGCTGCTTGCCGCATTCGGTGGCCAGATAGGCAACGCGTTTGCCGTGATGGATATGCGTGACGCCCACCAGATCCAGTGCATCGGACAGGGAATAGACTGCCTCGTGCAAACTGACGTTATAGACGGACATTGTTTTCTTCCTTCAGGCGCGCTTCGAAATCCCGGATTGGCACCGGGCGTCCATACAGGAATCCCTGGAAAGCGTGGCATCCGCGCAGATCCAGAAACTCCCGCTGAACCTCGGTCTCCACCCCTTCGGCGATGACGTTCAGTCCCAGGATCTCGCCCATCGCAATGATGGTTTGCACGATGGCCGCTCCATTCGAATCCGTGACGATGTCGCGCACAAAGGATTGGTCGATCTTGATCTGGTCCAGCGGCAGGCGCTTCAGATATTGCAGCGACGAGTAGCCCGTCCCGAAATCATCCATCGAGAAACTCACGCCCGCCTCCTTCAACTCACGCATTTTGGCGATGGCATCCTCTGCGTCTTCCAGCACGATACTTTCGGTCAGCTCAAGCTTCAGCAATCCCGGCTTCGCGCCGGATTCCGCCAGGGTGCGCCGAACTTGCGCAACGAAATCCGGCTGGCGGAACTGCTTCGCGCTGACGTTCACCGCCAGTGTCAGATTTTGAGTTAGCTCGTCGCCTTGCCAGGTATCGAGTTGCGCGCACGCGGTCCGCAACACCCAAAGCCCGACAGGTATGATCAAACCGGTCTCTTCAGCCAGGGGAATGAATTGCGCCGGAGAGATCAGGCCCCGCACGGGGTGTCGCCAGCGCAGCAGCGCTTCTGCCCCGATGGGATGATTCCGGTTATCCATCTGTATCTGGTAGAACAGTTCCAGTTGCCGCAGCTCAAGGGAATTCCTCAGGTCATCCTCGAGTTCGGCACGCGCCTCAACCGCCGCCTGCATCACCGGATCGTAGAAACGAATCGTGTTACGCCCGGCTGTCTTGGCCTGGTACATTGCCGTATCGGCGAATTTCATCACTTCATCCAGGCTTTGCTGCTGCCCCCGGAACAGCACCACGCCGATGCTCGGCGTAGTGTGGCAAGTATAGTCAGCCAACAGGTAAGGCATGCTCAGGTCATCGCGTATCTTCTCGGCTACCGCATCTGCCTGGGCGGCAGCCTCATCCGGGGCGGAACTCAAGGACTCCAGCACCACCACGAATTCGTCTCCCCCGAGGCGCGCCACGGTGTCCCCGTCGCGCACGCACTTGTTGAGCCGCTTCGCCACTTCGGAAAGCAGTTGGTCGCCGACGTCATGGCCCCTGGTATCGTTGAGCGTCTTGAAATTGTCCAGGTCGAGAAACAGCACCGCGCCATGCTGTCCGCTACGCATGCCAAACGCGAAAGCCTGCTGCAAGCGTTCGATCAGCAGGCGGCGGTTGGGCAAATCGGTCAGCGGATCATAAAAGGCAAGCTGATGTATCTGCGCTTCGGCTTCCTTGCGCTTGCTGATGTCCGAGAACATGCCGACGTAGTAAAGCAGTGCGCCATTCGCGTCCTGCACCGGATTGATGTTCAGCCAGCACGGATACACCTCCCCGTTCTTGCGGCGGTTCCATATCTCGCCCTCCCAATGCCCGCTGGTCCTGATGTCGTCCCACATTTCGCGATAAAACTCATGGTCATGGCGCCCCGACGCCAGCAGATTCGGGTTCCTGCCATACACCTCATCGGATGCGTAGCCGGTGATACGCGTGAATGCCGGATTGACTTCGACGATACGCCCTTCCGCATCCGTGATCATCACTCCCGAATGGCTGCTCTCGAACACTTTCTCGAGCAGGTCGCGCTGATTGATCAAGCCGCTGGTATGGGCGTCGTTGTTGCGGCACAGCATGATGGCCTTTGCCAGGTGAGCCAGCACCGGTTGCAGCATCGTCGTCAGGGGAAGTTTTGTTTCCGGTCGTTCAACTGCCAGCAGCACGATCACGCCGCAATGATCGATGGGTAACCTGAGATAAACCCGGTATTGAGTCTGCGCGCAACGCAACGCGGACAATAGTGCGGCCTGCCCGGTCTCCGGCCCCGCCGTTTCGCAGATCAACGCACACGGCAGAGCGATGGTCTTGCCGATCACGCCGATCAGGTCGAAATCGCCGACCACCGCATCGAGTCGGACTTCGAGCTGGCCGTCCGCCTTGCGGCAGGGGGGAACATCCAGGCAGATGAATCCGGCCGAAAACGAGGTGTGATACAGCAGGCGCTGCAGAGTGCGCGTAAGAAGGGGCTTGACGCTGATTTCGCTGCCGATGGTGACAGCGAGGTCATACAGCACCGGCAGGACATCGTCGCGCTCCATGCTACCAGCGCGAGGCCACCAGTGTTGCATTGTGGAACAGCGGGTAACCGTTCACCGTCGATCCGCCGATCTCGCCGAGCGAAAGCGCGCCGGCAACCTGCGACGCCTGCGTCAGCCCGGCAAATGCCTCCAGTTCGGTCGTCGCCATCGGTATCCCGAGATGCAGGCGCCGCCCCGCGCAATAAAACAACAGCA
>JAJXTT010000225.1 GCA_021783525.1 Pseudomonadota bacterium | reverse complement strand
AAGACGCGCGACATCTCGGTTCTGCTGCTGCTGGATCTCTCCCAGTCGACGAACGAAAAGGTCGTGGGCCAGGAGCACACCGTGCTGGAACTGACCCAGCAGGTTTGCGTGCTGTTTTCGGACGCGATCGAAACGGTAGGCGATCCCTTGGCCATACACGGCTTCTGTTCCGAGAGCCGGCACAATGTCGAATACTATCGGCTGAAGGATTTCGATCAGCCCTACGACGACGTTCCCAAGGCCAGGATCGCCGGCATGACGGGCCAGCGTGCCACCCGCATGGGAGCTGCGATACGCCACGCCACCTATCACCTGAACAAGCAGCACTCCCGCAAGAAGCTGCTGATACTCATCACGGACGGCGCGCCGGATGACGTAGACGTGCGCGGCGAGGAATATCTGCGCTGGGACGCAAAGAAGGCGGTCGAGGGCGCAGGACGCAACGGCATCAATACATTCTGCATCAGCCTCGATCCCAGGGCTGACCGGTACGTGTCCCGGATATTCGGCGCCAGAAACTACATGGTCGTCGACCATGTCAGCTGCCTGCCCGAAAAGATGCTGATGCTGTACGCGGGGCTGACCCGTTGAAACTCAGGGCTGAATCGCTGCCCGACTCAAGCCGGATTCCGGACCCGGCTCCGCTCCTCGCCCTGTCAGAATAATTTGACGACCTTGTGCCGGTTGACGTAAGCCAGCACCCATGCGCCCACGCTTAGCGCGCACGAGATGATCTTCGCGGTGATCGAATCGATGACCAGCATATTCAACAGCAGGACCACGGTAAACGCGGTGATGTTAAAGGCGACGATCATATAGACGATCACCAGGGGAAACCTGAACATAATCTTCTCCTTCAAAACTGGGTTGCGCCATTCCGGCGCTTCGTCCCGGATTCATCATCCGGCCTGCCGTCGTCCGGCAGAGTCTTTCTCGCGGAGCCGCTTTCGCGACGCGTCACGGCGGGGTACGAAGCGCTCCGGCCTCAGCAGTATAGTGCTCAACGCATTGCCGCCACTCGCTGCTGGCGGCATTGCCCGGATCCTGCCGCAGGAAGCATGCGCATTTGCAGGCCGACGCACGGTAGCAGTCGGCGATGCGGCCCGACTTGCACAAAGCCTGCTGCTCCACGCACTGGTTGCTGCAGGCTCTGGTGATCTCACGTTCCTTGAGCTGCTGTTCGATCGGCACTGGCGGTGCGATGGGCGGCTGCGTATAGATTCCCCATACCATCATGGCTGCGCCAAGCAGGAGAAAACTGCCCATCAGCCAGTTGAACCGGGTGAACACAATCGCCAGTATTTTTTGCCGGGTCGATTTTTCCTGATGCTCGCCCAATTTGAAACTCAACAATCCCGGCGTTCCGGTTCTTTCGTGCAACTGGTTGCAGGCATCGATGCATTCGCCGCACTCGAAGCAGTTGTCGTGCATTTTAATACTGGTCGGCTGGATATCGGTAATGCACAACGTTGCGCAGTAATTGCATTTGGCGCAATCGGCCGAACGCGAAGCGTCATAGGAGACGTGCAAGGCGTTCCGCGTCTTGAACATCTTCTGGCCCATTCGGTACAGGCACGCGTAGTCGCACATGAAATAGCGCACGGCGGCAATGTCGATGAAGATCAGCAGCACCGAAAATAAATACGGGAATTGTATGTAGCCTGACGTATTGTTGGACCCGAAGGTAACGAAAGACCACACTTCATGCGGCGTATAGAAAAACAGTACCGGAACGAGTGCCAGAACCATCGCCGCGCCCAGGAATATCGCCCCCAGGACCAGCCAGTTGAGCGCTTTGTTCTTTGCCGCGGCAATGATCGCTCCTTTGCCGTCGACACGGACATCCGCGCGCTTGCCCAGGAATTTATAGGTCAGGTTGTTCGCCCATTCTGCAAGCAGGTTCTGCGGACAAGCCCAGCCGCACCAGACTGCTCCGACGGTCGTATAGGTGATGACCGGCAAAATGGTGAGCACGACCGCCAGCCCGAAGATAAAGGCGAAATTCGACCACCATATCTGGTGGCCCATGATATGGAAACTCGCCAAAGCCCAGTCGATCTGGAATACCCCGAGCGCAGGAATCAGGGCGATCACAAGCAAGGTGGCGAGCTGCGTGGCGCGCCTGGGTATGCGATAGTTCGTCGGCAACATGTTTACTGTTTTGTCCATGGCATTGAATTCAACACAAACTCCAACTGCAATTAAACGAAGCCCCTGCTTCGCAGGGGCTTCTGTCCGGCACTTTTACTGCGGGTCGCAGGTTACGGCTAGAACGGGATATCGTCGTCGAAGTTGTCGAAGTTCCCTTTGGCTGCCGGTGCGGCGGCTGGTTTGGCCACCGGAGCACTGCGGGCTGCCGGTGCGGATTGATTCTCAACCACTTCGAAGCTGCCGGCGCCCGACTTGCTGCCCAGCATCTGCATTTCGTTGACGATGATCTCGGTGGTGTAGCGGTCCTTTCCGGTTTCCTTGTCCTGCCACTTGCGCGTCTGTATCTTGCCTTCGATGTAGACCTGCGAGCCCTTCTTCAGGTATTCGCCCGCCACTTCGGCCAGGCGGCGATAGAACACCAAGTTGTGCCACTCCGTCTTTTCCTGCTTCTCGCCCGCCTTGTCCTTCCAGTTTTCGGAAGTCGCCAGCGTGGCATTGGTCACGGCTTCGCCGTTGGTCATGTAACGGGTCTCCGGGTCTTTACCCAGACGTCCCACCAGGATCACTTTATTCACCGACATGTCACGCCCCCTATCAAGAATTCAAGACTTTCACTTTCTCTCCCGCCGGGAGAGGGTTGGGGTGAGTGGGCGCCTTGTTTGTCCCGCTCACCAATTGCTCAACTGCCTTTTCGTCGAACCCGCTGATCTCGACTTTGACCAGGGCGATCTGTTCGTTTGCGACGACCAGTACTTCGCTTACGCCGCGCAACCGAGCCAGGGCCAGCTGCAACGCGCGTGCCGCATCTTCATCCGTCTCTTTCAGGTGATATATCCGGGTCGCCAGCGGCCGCGGCGCCTGCATGGTGGAAGCCACCGCCAGCCACAGCAGCAGCATGACCACCGCAAACACGAGCACGGCATTACCGCCGTAGAGCTGCATCAGCAACCCGCCCATGGCCGAGCCGAAGAAGGCGCCGAGGAACTGCACGCTGCTGAACACGCCCATCGCCGTCCCCTTGGCCGCCAGCGGCGAGATCTTGCTGACGATGGAAGGTTGCGTGGCTTCCAGTACGTTGAAAGCGGTGAAGAACATCAGCAACGAAACTGCCACACCCCAGATGCTGTCATGCAAAAACAGGATCGCCACTTGCGCCACGGCTGCCAGCGCGATGGCGATCATGAACACTTCCTTCATCTTCGCCTTCTTCTCCGCGATGACGATGGGCGGCACCATGAGTCCGAAAGCGATCAGCATCACCGGCAGATAGACCTGCCACTGGTGCTGTGCATCCAGCCCGTCGGCGCGCAGGATGAACGGGACCTGCATGAAGACCGACATCAGGATCGCATGTAGGGTGAACACGCCGAAATCCATGCGCAGAAGATCCTTGTTGCGCAGCACTTCGGCGAGCTTGCTGGTGTTGGCCTCGGTGTCGGAATGGAAGCGCGTGATGGTGGGCTTGGGGATGAACCACAGCACGACGCCAATGGAAACGAATGCCAGCAGGCCGATCAGCTTGAACATGCCGGACATGCCGATGTACTTGTACAGCAGCGGCGACAGCACCATCGAGATCGAGAACGTAATGCCGATGGTGATGCCGATCATCGCCATCGCTTTGGTGCGGTGCTCCTCGCGCGTCAAGATCGGAAGAGC
>JAJXTT010000224.1 GCA_021783525.1 Pseudomonadota bacterium | reverse complement strand
AGCCGGGCGTGGTGAAGGCGCGCATCGCCTCGTTCACTGGCGAGGCCGATCCGTTCATCCCGGCAGAGCAGGTCGCGGCGTTCCGTGATGAGATGGAAAAGGCCGGCGTGACCCCTCTGGTAGTGACCTATCCGGGGGCCATGCACAGCTTCACCAGCCCGGAGGCGGACAAGCTCGGCAAGGAATTCAAGCTGCCGATGGCCTATGACGCCGAGGCGGACAAGGACTCCTGGAGCAAGGGCATGGCGTTCATGACCGAGGCATTCAAGGCTAAATGAAATTTGACTGGCAGGTGATATGACGCTGGAAATAATTCTGATCGCTGCAACGCTGGTCCTGCTGGCCGCATTGTTGGCAATGCAGTTCAAGCAGCCCGCGCGTGCCGCACAGATGCTGGAGCAGCAGCATCGCGCCATGCTCACCGACTTGAATGATGGCTTGAACAAGCAGGGCGACCGCCTGATCGCGGCGCAGGCGGCTGAATCGGAACGCCTGCGCGCCGCCGTGAGCGAGGAACTGCGCGCCACCCGCGATGCCATCAACGCGCTGCAAGCCAAGCAGGACACGCTGCGCGGCGAGATGCTGGCGCAGATGCTGGAAAAGCTGTCAGAACAGGGGCGGGCGGATCAGAAATTGATCCAGGAATCGTTCAACAATGCCGCGCAACATCTGCGCAACAGCATCGAGACCCTGAGCAAGACGGTTGACGGCAGGCTGGAGCAGATCGGCGGCAAGGTGAACGAACGCCTGGACGAAGGGTTCAAGAAGACCAACGAGACTTTTGTGAGCGTCATGGCGCGTCTGGCCACCATCGATGAAGCGCAGAAGAAGATCGACGGACTGACCACCAACGTCGTCAGCCTGCAGGAACTGCTGGGCGACAAGCGTTCGCGCGGTGCGTTCGGCGAAGTGCAACTGGAAGGACTGGTGCGCAACATCCTGTCGCCGCAAGCCTACGAGATGCAATACACCCTGCCCAACGGCAGCCGAGCCGATTGCGTGCTGAAGCTGCCGGAGCCCACGGGCATGGTGGCGGTGGATTCCAAATTCCCGCTGGAGAACTATCACCGCATGTTCGATGCCGCAAGCCCGGCGGAAAAACTGGTGGCGGAAAGGCAATTCAAGGCCGACGTCAAAAAGCATGTCGAAGATATCGCGGGCAAATACATCATTCCCAATGTCACTTCCGACGGTGCGGTGATGTTCATCCCGGCCGAAGCGGTGTTCGCCGAGATCCATGCGCATCATTCGGATGTGGTGGATTACGCCATGCAACGGCGCGTCTGGATCGTGTCGCCGACTACGCTGATGGCGGTACTGAACACAGCGCGTGCGGTGATGAAAGACGTGGAAACGCGCAAGCAGGTCCATATCATCAAGGACGAACTGGGCAAGCTGGGCAAAGAGTTTGGGCGCTTCGACGAGCGCATGAAGAAACTGGCGGATCATATCCGCCAGGCGCACGAAGACGCTCAGGATGTGCGCACCACCAGCCAGAAGATTTCAAAGCGCTTCATCAGCATCGAGCAGGTAGAATTGGAGCATATGGCATCCTTGTCGCAAGACATCACCGAGATCGATCGCTGATTTCGCACCAGGGAGAACTACAAAATGAAATCCCCTTACACATGGAAATTCTTCCGCGCCGGCGGGTTCGACCAGGTGCAGCTGGATACTGGCGCTGACCTGCTCGCGCTGGATCAGCTCGATCAAAAGCTGTGGGTGGCGCTGAGTTGCCCGACGCGAGGAATCGAATTCGATAGCCGCACGCTGGACATGATCGATGCGGACGGCGATGGACAGGTGCGTGCCAACGAGATCCTGGTGGCGATCGGCTGGGCCGGTGCGTTATTGAAGAACGGCGATCTGTTGATCGGGGGGCGCGATGCGTTGTCGCTATCCGATATTTCGGATGCCGGCGAGGAAGGCAAGCATATATTGGCGTCTGCGCGGTATATCCTGAAGAGCCTGGGCAAGCCGGATGCAGGCGAGATATCGCTGGGCGAGATGGCGGATATCGAAAAATTCCTGGACGGGCTGCGGTTCAACGGAGACGGCGTGATCTGCCCGCAACAGGTTGCGGACGCCGGCTTGAAGGCATCGGTCGAAGATATTGCCAAGATTGCGGGGACGGTCCCCGACCGGAGCGGCGACAGCGGTATCGATCAGGCGATCGCGGACAAATTCTTTGAGGATGCAAAGGCTTATTGGGATTGGCACGCCCAAAGCGAGACTGATCCGGCTATTCTTCCGCTAGGCAGGGATACCGAAGGCGCCGCCCAGGCGCTGCGCTCGGTTCGGGAAAAGATCGATGATTATTTCATGCGTTGCCGGATGGCGGCCTACGATGCCCGCGCAGCCTTGCCGCTGAGCCGCTCGGCCGGGGATTATGAAAAGCTGGCCGGCCAGACATTGTCGGTTCAAAACGCAGAAGTGGCTGCGTTCCCCCTCGCAACCATCGCGCCGGACAAACCGTTGCCGCTGCGTGACGGATTGAATCCCGCGTGGATCGATGAGATCGAGGCGCTGCATAAACTTGTGATCAGGCCAATGCTGGGTGATAAGGCGAGTATCACGGCAGGGGAGTGGTCCGGGATATCCGCAAAATTCGACGCGTTCGAGGCATGGCAAAATGCCAAACCGGCTCTTGCGGTCGGTGAACTCGGCATTCCGCGTTTGCGCGAAATGCTGTTCAGCGGCGATCAAGCAGCAATCGGTGAACTGATCGCGCAAGACAGGGCGGTTGAAACGGAGATCAAATCCATCCAGTCGGTCGAGCGATTGCTGCGCTATCGTCGCGATCTGCACAAGCTGTCGCACAATTTCGTATCGTTCGCCGAGTTCTATTCGGGCAAGTCCAAAGCTGTTTTTCAGGCTGGCACGCTTTACCTGGATGGCCGCAGCTGCGAATTGTGCATCAAGGTCGAGGACGTGAATGCGCATGCTGCGTATGCCAACACCAGCGGCGTGTGCCTGGTTTACTGCGAACTGGTGCGCAACGGCGGTGCCGAGAAGATGAACATTGCCGCCGCATTCACGGCCGGCGATTCCGATTTCCTGATGGTGGGACGGCACGGCGTGTTCTATGACCGCAAGGGGCAGGACTGGAATGCAACCATCGTGCGCATTACCGATCACCCCATCAGCATCCGCCAGGCGTTCTGGTCGCCTTATAAAAAGGTTTCCAAGGTCGTCAGCGAGCAGATACAGAAGTTCGCCGCTTCCAGAGCAAACGCGGTACAGGAAAAAGTGGTCAAGGCGGCTGTGGAAAGTGGAAAAAGCATTGCTGGTGCAGCGCCCAACGTTCCGCCAAAGCCCCCTTTTGATGTCGCCAGATTTGCCGGTATCTTTGCCGCAATAGGTTTGGCGATCGGGGCTATCGGCGGCATCATCGCTTCGATCGTTAGCGGGATATTCAGCCTGAAGCTGTGGCAGATTCCACTGGCCTTAGCCGGACTGATGCTGGCGGTTTCAGTCCCTTCCATGGTGCTGGCCTGGTTCAAATTGAAACGCCGCAATCTGGGTCCCATCCTTGACGGCTGCGGCTGGGCGATCAACGCCAGGGTGCGTATCAACATCCCGTTTGGCACTTCGCTGACCGCCTTGCCCAACCTGCCGGCGGGCGCACATCGCTCCCTGGTCGACCCGTATGCAGAAAAGAAGCCGGTCTGGCCCTATGTTCTGGCTGCACTGTTGCTGCTGGGCGCGGTGGCATGGGCCTGGAAGGCGGGATATTTTTCCTGATGTTCTTGAATAGAGTACCGAAATGAAGATCGCAATCGCACAGATCAATTGTACCGTCGGCGACCTGGCGGGCAACGCCGGCAAGAT
>JAJXTT010000223.1 GCA_021783525.1 Pseudomonadota bacterium | reverse complement strand
CAGGCGGCGCAGCCATTCCGGCCCTGCGCGACGCATTCGGCCCTCAGGTCATCGATGAACGGGGTGCGCTGAATCGCGGCAAAATGCGGGAGATCGTCTTTAACGACCCGGCGGCGAAGAAGACGCTTGAGTCCATCCTGCATCCGCTCATATTCGCCGAGACCCGGCTGCAAGCCTCATCCCCCACCCAGGCACCCTATTCGCTCGTTGTGGTTCCATTACTGTTTGAAAGCGGGCGCTATGCCGATTGGCTGCAGCGGGTGATCACCGTGGACTGCCCCGAGAAGTCCCAAGTAATCCGCACCATGCGGCGCAGCAATCTGGACGAGCCTGCCGTACGTGCAATCATGGCCCAACAGCTCAGCCGCGAGGAACGGCTCACATTGTCCGACGAGGCAATCCTCAACAATGGCAGCCTGGATGACCTGAAAGCGCAGGTTGTCGGAATGCACCGCCGCTTATCCGAATTGGCGAATGAAAGCGATTGACGGCATGCCGCACTGGCTATATCTTTCGCAACCAGTCAAACCCCGTCCCTGCTAGGCGAAAGTGATCAACTACGAGTTCCCTCTCAACGAAAGAGTTCGCACCATGCTGCGTCTTGAGGATCTCTACTTTCGCATCGACCGGTTTATCGAAAGCGACAGGAGCACGGACCATCATGCCGCACTGGGCGTACTTTTCGAGATACTCGAAGTTGCAAGCCGCGCCGATCTCAAATCCGAACTGCTGCAAGAACTCGAGCGCCAAAAGAAAGCATTAAACAGCCTCCACAACAATCCCGAGATCCTGGAAGACGCACTGGATGCGGTACTCAACGAGATCGAAGGAGCCGGTACGAGACTGCTAGGCATGGGCGGCAAGATCGGCCAGCACCTGCGTGACGACGAATGGCTGATGAGTATCAAGCAACGCACCTGCATTCCCGGTGGCGTCTGCGAGTTCGATCTCCCTTCTTATCATTATTGGCAACATCAGAGTCCGGAACGCCGCCGCCAGAGTCTGGGGGCGTGGCTGGGTCCCATGCTGCCTTTGCACGACGGGATTACCATTTTGCTCAAGTTGCTGCGTGAAAATGGCAAAGTGCATCATTTCACGGCCTTCCACGGCAGTTTCCAGCAGATGCAAGGCGGGCGCGTGGCCCAAATGCTGCGAATCTCGCTCGACCCGGATCTGCCATGCATCCCGGAAATTAGCGCCAACAAATACGCCCTCAATATCCGCTTCGTCGAGGCCAAGTACACCGCCAAGACCGCGCTTTACAATCAGGACGTTCCTTTCGACCTGACCTTCTGTTCCCTGCAATGAGCAAACCGCCCGTCGTCAACTGCCCGTCCTGTGGCAAAGAAATGGTATGGGACGCCAGTAACCGCTTCCGCCCCTTTTGCAGCGAGCGCTGCAAACTCATCGATCTGGGCAAATGGGCAAACGAAGAGTATCGCGTCGAGCAACGCGAACAAGACCCGCCGGACGCGGATCACCAGGCCTGACGCAGCAAAGCGATTCCATGCGCACCGTACTGCCACGCGGTCTGCATATGCTCTGGTGTCAAACCGCCCAAGGCATACACCGGAATCGTTGAACCCGCCGCCATCTCGCCAAACTTCTCCCAGCCCAGATGCAGTACCCCCGGATGCGATCGGGTCGGCAGCACCGGACTCAGCAAAGCAAAATCGCAGCCCAACGCTTCAGCTCGGCGCAATTCTTCCGCACTGTGGCAGGAGGCAGCACACCAATCGATCGCCGGACGAACGCTCAAGTCCGCAAGCTGGGACGAAGTCAGCTGTACTCCGTCCGCCCCTGCCTCCTGCGCCAGTACTGCATTGCCATTGATCAATACCTTCGCTCCACATGCGTGTGCCAGCGCCACCACGCGCACTGCCAGTTCGCGAAACTCGTTGCGCGGAAGTTCTTTTTCGCGCAACTGAACCAGACGCAGACCCTTGTCCAGCGCGGATTTCAGGCTCGCCAGAAACTGTTCAATTCCCAGTTCGCTGGCGTTGCTGATGGCATACAAAGGCGGCAATTCCAGTGCGCGCAGGATGGGCGCATTTGCGGGAAGGACGGGATCGACCAGAACCCGGGCCGGCCGTTGCCAGGAAAATTGCTGGCCTTCGTGCGGATGTGGTTCGCCGCTCCACGCAGTGACGCGAAAAAAATGCAGGCGCACCGTCGCGTGCGGATAGGTGAAGACGCGGGTAAGCCACGGATAGGCGGTCTGGACAGTGATGCCGAGCTCCTCACGCAGCTCTCGCACCAGCGCGTGGTAGGGCGTTTCGCCCGGTTCGATCTTGCCGCCGGGGAATTCCCAGTAACCAGCCCAGACTTTTCCTGCGGGGCGCTGAGCCAGAAGAAAAGTACCATCCGGGCGCTGCAAAACGGCTGCGGAGACTTCGACTATTTTACTTTGCGACATGCCGTCCGCACCAATCCCTCGCAAACTGCCCGGCTACTCTTCCGCTTCTGGATCCTCTCATCAGCGACCACTGCAAGGCTGCGGTGCGCACCTCATCAGTGAGCCCCTGCTTCCATCCATGATGCGCCAGCCAATGCGCCGCCACGGCCAGATATTCGTCCTGCGCGAACGGATAGAAGGATATCCACAGGCCGAAGCGTTCTGACAGCGATACTTTTTCCTCGACGCTTTCCGCGGGATGCACTTCATCTCCAACGTGTTTCGTGGCGAGGTTGTCTTCCATGTAGTCCGGCATCAGATGGCGGCGATTGGATGTCGCGTAGATCAGCAGGTTGTCGGAGAATGCGACCAGATCGCCGTCGAGTGCGGCCTTGAGCGACTGGTAGCCGGCTTCGGCATCGTTGAAGGAAAGGTCGTCGCAATACAGGATGAAGCGTTCAGCGCGTCCCTGCACCAATCCGACGATGAAGGACAGGTCGATCAGACCCTGTTTGTCGATCTGGATCACGCGCAGTCCCTGCCCGGCATATTCGTTCAGCAAAGCCTTTACCAGTGACGACTTGCCCGTGCCGCGTGCGCCGGACAGCAGGACGTTGTTCGCCGTACCGCCGCGCACGAATTGCAGCGTATTCTGCCTGATGCGTTGTTTCTGGTCGTCGATACCGAGCAAGTCTGCGAGCGAGATCCGCTGAAAGTTGGCGACCGGATGCAGCGTGCGTTGCTGATGATCCCAGCGGAAAGCGGCGGCGGATTGCCAATCGGGCACTTGCGGCTCTGTACCGGGCAGGATGCTTTCCAGGCGCGCGAGCAGGCCTTCGGCGCGGTTAAGAAAACTGTCGAGTTTGTCCATTGCTGAATCACCTTTTTCATAACTGCCCGATCATCCTGTGCGTCGATCCGGTCAACGGCAAACAGACAAGGATTCGGGCGAACATCGTTCGAGTTCCTCAACGGAACACGTTTCTTGGCTTCTCGGCAGGTTGCGCAGTTCCCGCTTGTCTACAGGTGGCCGAGGAAACTCCACAGGAGTGGCAAACCCGGAGCGGCTTATTTTGAGTGCTTTTGACCCAGACATGACCTGAAGATCAGTCGTCACCGGGACTATGTTTCCCGGCAAGATCGGAAAAATGACGGGCTGTGGGACCGCCTTCGGCGGCGTCGATTTCCTGGCCATTCATGCGTCGACAATCTCGGCACGAACTGCTGAGGAAGTTCAGCTGCGATAGCTCGCGTTGATCTTCACATAATCATACGAAAAATCGCATGTCCACAACGTCGCATTCACCGTTCCGCGATCCAGTACCACCCGAATGGTGATGTCGCTCTGCTTCATCACGCGCTGCCCGTCCTCTTCCTGGTAACTCTCTGCCCGCCCGCCGCGTTCGGCCACCAGCACATCATCCAGATACAGCTTCAATCTCCCGACATCGAGGTCGCCCACTCCGG
>JAJXTT010000222.1 GCA_021783525.1 Pseudomonadota bacterium | reverse complement strand
ACCACCGATATCCATCTTGCCCGCGGCATAGGCGAGGCCTTGCATCATGCCTACCAGGGAGAACTGAGTTATCACTACAACCCGGAACAGAACCTGTTGCGGGTAAGCTGGTCGCACTGATACAACACCACAATACGCACTTCAGGAGACACTCATGCAAATACCACTGCAGATCACCATTCGCGACGTCGAACATTCCGAGGCACTGGAAGCCCACATCCGCGAGAAAGCCGGCAAACTCGACGAGTTTTTCGATCACATCATGTCCTGCCGGGTCGTGGTCGAGATGCCGCACAAGCACCACCGTCAAGGAAAACAGTTCAATGTGCGCATCGACATCGGCGTGGCGGGCGGCGAGATCGCGGTTAACCGCGACCATGCCGAAGACGTTTACGTGGCGTTGCGCGATGCCTTCGATGCCGCCAAACGCAAAGTGGCAGATTACGCGCACAAGCTGCACGGCGACGTCAAAACGCACGAACCCAAGCGCGTTGTTGAAAGCGAAGATTAGGCAGGCTACCGATCGATGCCGAACTTACCGCATAGGATGAACACTGTGCATATACCAGCAGGCTCCGTCGAACTCGACGGCGACCTGGCCTTACCGCCTTCCTCCGGCGGCGTGGTGCTGTTCGCTCACGGAAGCGGCAGCAGCCGCCTCAGCCCGCGCAACACCTACGTCGCCGGAATCCTGCAGCAGCGCGGTATCGGTACACTGCTGTTCGACCTGCTGACACGCGAAGAAGACCGAAACTATGAGACGCGTTTCGATATCTCCCTGCTCACGCAGCGCCTGCTGTCCGCCACCGAGTGGCTGCGGGGCCGCCCGCAGACGCAAGCGCTCAAGCTTGGCTACTTCGGGGCCAGCACCGGCGCGGCCGCAGCGTTGCGCGCAGCGGCGGAGATGGGCAACCAGATATCAGCGGTGGTTTCGCGCGGGGGGCGTCCCGACCTGGCAGGCGAGCTTGCCCTGCGCCGCGTGCACGCGCCGACCTTGCTGATCGTCGGCGCGGCCGACTACGAAGTGGTCGAACTTAACCGGCAGGCTTATGCGCTGATGCATTGCACGAAGCAACTCAAGCTCATTCCCGGCGCGACTCATTTGTTCGAGGAGGAAGGCACGCTGGAACAGGCGGCAAACGCCGCCGCGGACTGGTTTGTGCAACACCTCAGGAGCCAGGGGCCGCACCCAGCAGCCTGATCACATCTTCGTCGCTCACCTGCTGGAAGTTCTGATAGAACTGTCCCACCGCATAAAACGATTCCGGCGCACTCAGGCATATCACTTCATCGGCGTAGGGTTCAACCTTGGCCAGCGTATCGGGCGGTGCCACCGGCACGGCACAGACCAGTTTCTGCGGATGCTTCGCGCGTAGCGCATGCAGCGCGGCGATCATGGTCGATCCGGTGGCCAGACCGTCGTCCACCACGATGACGATGCGCCCCTCCGGGTCGAGCGGCGGCCGTATCGGCGTATAGCTCGCGCGTCGCTCGCGCATCACCCTGAGTTGCGTCTCTTTCTCGTCCTCGATGTAACGCTGGCTGCCGGCCACATGTCCGGCATAGTCTCCAAGATAGGTCCAACCCGTCTCGTCCACCGAACCGATGGCGAACTCGGGATTGCCCGGCGCCCGCAGCTTGCGCACCAGCACCACATCCACTTCGCCGTCCAGCGCATCGGCGATGATCCTGGCCATCGGCACCGCGCCGCGCGGGATGGCCAATATCAGCGGGTGGAGACCCCGGTATTGCTTGAGCGCCTCCGACAAACGCCGCGCAGCATCTTCGCGATCTCGAAATATCATCATGTTCTTCTCCTCTCGAACCCGCGCGGTCACGGGTGCATATGTTTGCGCCCCGACTTCGTATGTTCCGATGCCTGGCACGCGCGGCGATAGGCCAGCAAGGTCTTCTGGGCGTGCCCGAGCACACTGGTATGTGGATAGTTTCCCGCATCGTTGGCAATGCCGGCCGTGCGGCCGGTGAGCAGCTCTATTCCCTCGCCTGTATGCTCCGCCGTATGGATATGGAACAGGCCCTTCTCGACCGCTTCGACGACCTTGCGCTCCAGCATCAGGTGGCGTCGGTTGCGCCGCGGGATCAGCACACCATGGCTGCCGTCCAGGCCTGCGGCGGAACAGACACGAAAATATCCTTCGATCTTTTCATTGATGCCGCCCACCGGCAACACTTCGCCGTATTGGTTGACCGCGCCGGTGACGCCGATGCCCTGCTTGAGCGGCAAACCCGACAATGCTGAGATCAGGGCATACAGCTCGGCACAGGATGCGGAATCGCCTTCGATACCATCGTATTCCTGCTCGAATACGACTGCCGCATTCAGGGCAAGCGGGGCATTGTGGGCAAACAGCGCGGACAGGTAGTTCTGCAGGATCAGCACGCCCTTGTCATGGATGGGCCCGGACATCTCCACCTCGCGCTCGATGTTGAGCAGGCCATCTTCTCCGGCGTAAGTGCGTGCCGTGATGCGTATCGGGAACCCGAAGCGATAATCCCCCAGATCCACCTGGGTCAGGCCGTTGATCTGACCGACCTTCTCGCCCTGCACGGCGATCAGAAGGTCGCCCTCGGCGATCGCTTCCTGCAGGCGCTGTTCGGGGTAATCGTGGCGTCTGTTACGCGCTGCCAGGGCGGCTTCGACATCCGCAGCCTCGACCAGATGGCCGGAGCGCGCCCGGCACAGCATTGCACTCTCCATCACCAGCGCCTCGGTCCGGGCAAAGATCGCGCTCTGGCGCAATTGGTCGTCCACCTGGCGGTGCCCGTCTTCCAGCAGGCGCGCAACAGCTCCGGCGGAAAAATGCGAAAGCCCAAGCCGGCGGCAAGTGTGGGCAACGAAAATGGCCATGGCGCGGCGAGTCTCCGGGCTGGACGAAAAACTTTCGGCAAAATCCACCTTGACGCCAAAATGGCGTGCGAATTCCGGATCCTCCTCCTGCAATTCGTAATACTGTTCGCGCGAGCCGATCAGCACGATCTTGACCTCGATGTCCACCGCTTCAGGTTCGAGCGAAACCGTCGCGATCGGCGTGAATGCCGTACCCGGTTCCTCGATCTGCAGCCTGCCGCTGCGCAACAGGCGCCGCAGTTTCTCCCATACGAGTCCATCAGCGAGCAGGTCGCGCAGATGCAGCAGCAGGAAGCCGCCATGCGCCCTGTGAAGACTGCCTGCACGGATGCGCGAGAAATCCGTCACCAGCACATCGTTTTCAGACTGGTATTCGATACTGCCGAACAACGCGCGGAACAGGGGATTGTCTTCGACGATCACCGGTGCGCCGGTCAGGCCGTCGTTATCGACGACCAGGTTGACACGGTAGCGCGACAACACCTTGAGCAGTTCTTCCTGCCGGACATCGTCATCCGAATCCGACACCTCGAACAATTCCAGATTGCCGAGGACGTCGTGTACGACCTGCTCGAGATATGCGCCGAGCTTGACCGAGTCCTTGATCTGCTTCTTCAGGCCGTTGCGTATCTGCTGCAATTCGCGTTCCAGCAACGGCTTGACCGCATGCCGGCGCAACGCCGCAAAGGCTTCATCCTTCAAACGTTCCTTCGCTACCGTCTTGTCGAAATAGCGGCTGATCTCGGTACGCAATTCCTGTTCGGCCCGATCGATCTCGGCACGGCGCTCCTTGGGCAGGGCCAGCATCTCTTCTTCAGTCAGGGTGTGGCCTTTCGCATCGCGATAGGTGAACACCATATGCCCGCTTTCGCGGTGCAGCGTGAACTGGCGCGCTTCGGCAAACGCGTCGATTTCGGCATACGCCTTGGCTTCTTCCGTCTTGTAGGTGTTCTCGATGCGCTCGCTCTCCACCTTGAAATCCTGCCCGTTCAGGCACTGAGGGA
>JAJXTT010000221.1 GCA_021783525.1 Pseudomonadota bacterium | reverse complement strand
CCCGGCACCACCACCGTGGTCGCCTTGCTGCTGAGTTACGGCCTGGGCGTGCTGATCTGGTTCGGGCTTTCCACGCTCGCCGTGATGCTGGCGATCGGCATCACCACCCTGCTCTACTTCAAGCCTGAATTGCGCGGCTTTACGCAACGGCTGACGCGCCGCGACCTGGTTGCCGTGCTGCAATTCTCGGTGCTCACTTTCATCGTGCTGCCCATTCTCCCCAATCAGGATTACGGCCCCTACAATGCCTTCAATCCGCACCAGGCTTGGCTGATGGTGGTACTCATCTCCGGCATCAGCCTCGCCGGTTATGCCGCGCTGCATATGGTGGGAACGCGGTACGGTGCGCCATTGCTGGGCTTCCTCGGCGGCCTGGTGTCGAGCACCGCGACCACCATGATCTATGCCAAGCACGGCAAGGCCAACCAGGCGATGACCAACATCGCTGCCGCGGTGATCGTGATCGCCAGCGTGGTGGTTTTGCTGCGCCTGCTGGTCGTCAGTTCGGTCGTGGCATACGGTACCCTGCCGGGCTTGGCGCCTGTATTCGCGGGTGGATTGATTGCAGGGGTCGCCGTCTCGATCTACATTTGGCGCAAATCCAGCAAAGTATCCGAGCTTTATATTCCGGAAACCTCGAACCCGGCCGAATTGCATTCGGCTGTCGGCTTCGGTTTGCTTTATGTGATCGTGTTGCTGGGTTCTGCATGGATGGCCGATCTGGCTGGCAGCCAGGGCTTGTACGCCGTGGCACTGGTGTCCGGCCTGACTGATGTCGACGCCATCACGCTGTCCAGCCTGCGCCTGTTCAACCTCGGGCAACTGAGCGAGCAACAGACCGTCACCGCGATCGCCATCGCCTTCCTGTCCAATGTCGCCTTCAAGTTCGGCATGGTCGTCTTTATCGGCGGCCGGGCATTGGCAAAACCAGTTGCCATCGGCTTCGGCGCCATCGCCTGCGGCATCCTGTTCGGCCTGCTGTTCCGGTAGCCCTTTGGTTCCTGTGATGCGCTCAGGACGTGTATAATCGCCGCCTTTCAAAGCAGCGCTAGAACATACAAAAATGGAAGCCGAACAACTCAACGCCCTCTCCCACTCCCTGCAAGATTTGCGCAGTCGCAGCAATGAGTTACGGAGGTATCTTTGACTTCGACAGCAAGCAGGAGCGCTTAGCCGAAGTCAATCAACTCGCCGAAGACCCGGCCATCTGGAACGATGCGAAACGCGCGCAGGAGTTGGGCCGCGAACGCAAGTTGCTGGAAGACGTGGTGCTCGGCCTGACACAGATCGGCCAGAACCTCGACGACGCCGCCGAATTGTTCGAGATGGCGCAAGCCGAGAACGACGATGACAGCCTGCAGAGCATCGCCGCCGACGTGCAGGACATCGAGAAGCGCGTCGCCGCGCTCGAATTCCGCCGCATGTTCTCCAACCCGGCCGACCCGAACAACTGCTTCATCGACATCCAGGCCGGTGCCGGCGGCACCGAAGCGTGCGACTGGGCCTCGATGCTGCTGCGCCAGTACCTCAAATACTGCGAGCGCAAGGGCTTCAAGGTCGAGGTGCTGGAACAGACTGACGGCGATGTCGCCGGCATCCGCAGCGCCTCGCTCAAGGTCGAGGGGCCGTACGCCTACGGCCACCTGCGCACCGAGACCGGCGTGCACCGCCTGGTGCGCAAATCGCCGTTCGATTCCTCGGGCGGCCGCCATACCTCCTTCGCCAGCCTGTTCGTCTCCCCCGAAGTGGACGACTCCATCGAAGTGGACATCAACCCGGCCGACCTGCGCATCGATACCTTCCGTGCGTCCGGTGCCGGCGGCCAGCACATCAACAAGACCGACTCGGCCATTCGCATCACCCACATGCCCACCGGCATCGTCGTGCAATGCCAGAACGACCGCTCGCAGCACCGCAACAAGGCCGAAGCGATGTCCATGCTGAAGTCGCGCCTGTACGAACTGGAACTGCGCAAGCGCCAGTCCGAGGCCGACAAGCTGGAAGCCTCCAAGACCGACGTCGGCTGGGGCCACCAGATCCGCTCCTACGTGCTCGACCAGTCGCGCATCAAGGATCTGCGCACCAACGTCGAGGTCTCCAACACACAGAAGGTACTCGACGGCGACCTCGATCCCTTCATCGAAGCCAGCCTGAAGCAAGGCGTTTAATCGATGTCCGAGCCGGAAGACAACGGCCTCGCCGAGTTCTTCGTCGACGGGGTAGAGCCCGCCGATGTGCCGCAGTTCTTTCCCCTGTTTGAAGCCAAACCGCTGATCGCGGCGATGATCGCGCTGTTCCGCGGCGGCGACGACGAGGTGATGGTGCGACTGATGGTGCTGCGCGAGATCGGCTTGCGCGCCAGCGCGCCGGAATGGACGCCGCGCGAACTGCAAAGCCATTTCGCCTTCATCAACCAGTCCAAGCTCAACACCGTGCTAGGTCGCCTGCGCGAGCACGAGTTGCTGCTGTGGGACAGCGAACGCCACGTCTACCAGCTTTCCTCGGCCGGACGCATGGTGCTGTCCGCGCTCTCCAGCCTGCTCACCTTCAGCAACGAACAGGACGGCGAACTGGGTTATCTTGCCGCGCAGATCGCGGCAGGCTCCGCCGTCGGCAAATTGTCCCCGGAAGCGCTGTCGCACCTGCTGGCGCGCCTGGCCGAGCTGGAGGAAGAGTTCTCACAGGCCGTCGCCTCCGGTTCCGAGTTCCGTCTGCGCGCCGCACAGAGCAAACTGTCCTCGGTTTGGCAGTGGATGGAGAAAGCCAATGAAGTGTTGCGCAATCTCTCCGCCGATGGTTTCGCCGACGATGCCAGCTGGCGGCTGGCGCAGGAGATCGGCTCGCGCCAATCGCGCATCATGCGCATGTCGTCGGTGTTCCAGCGTGAGCTGGCCGAAATCTCGCGTCAGCAGGTGCACCTGTCGCATGGCGGCCTCAGCTCATCCGAACTCGCCGGCTGGCTCAAGGAGCGCAATGTGGACGAACTGGCAGATCTCGCCGCAGGGCAGCTTGTCATCACGCCGGAACCCACCTTCATCCTGCCCGACGTGATGCTGGACAACACCGAGGAATTCGTCGCGCGCGAGCAGCCAAACCGCCGCGTCTCCGCCATGCCCGCTCCCGCCGAAGTCGAATATGTGGACGATGTCCAGCATGAACCGCCGTATCAACTGGCCGCGCTGACGCGCCTGCTGGCCGGTCTGAAAGAACCGATGAATCTGGCCGACGGCATCGTCGGCGGCAATTTCAGCGATGCCTCGTATCGCCTGTCGCTGCTGTCCTTCCTCGGCGAACAGAACGTCGATCCCGAGCTGGCACCACTGGCTGAGTTGCCGCTACGCATGCGCTGGGACGAGAGCCTCGAATTGCAGCACATCGGACGTGACGAGATCGCCGCGATGAGCGGCGGCCACATCGAACCGCAAGGATGATTAAACGTGAGCCAAGCAGCCAGATCGCCCTGTCGCAAATCTGAAAAGCCCGTTCGCCCTGAGCCTGTCGAAGGGCGTCTTTGCGATCAGCAAAATTTTGCCGTCCTCCGATCATGGTTCGACAAGCTCACCACGAACGAAGGACTCGGTCCGCGCTGCCCGTCTTTCCTATTTCCATGCGACTCAGTAGTGAGGTATTCAATATGAACCAGGATCACGCCGCGCGCCTGATCGCACGCCTGCTGGCGCTGCGCTACCTGCCGCGCGAAGACAAGGAAGTCCGCCGCCTGCTGGTGGATGCCGGGTTCCGCGACGAAGTGGAACAGCGCCTGGCCGCCAGCGGTCTGCGCCTGCTGGCGCATCCCTTCTCCGCTTATGTCGGCGTCGCGCTCACGCGCGAATGCGAGAGCGCGGTGTTCGAACAGAACGACGCCTGGCAGTCCAGCAAC
>JAJXTT010000220.1 GCA_021783525.1 Pseudomonadota bacterium | reverse complement strand
TCGCATACGAAACGGTGCAGTTGTCCGACGGCGAGCTGCCTTTGCTCACGCCGATGTCGGAGGTGGCCGGATGCATGGCGGTACAGGAAGGGGCCAAATATCTGGAGAAGTTCTACGGCGGACGCGGTGTCCTTCTGGGCGGAGTCCCCGGCGTTCCGCCCGCACACGTGGTGGTGATCGGTGGCGGCGTGGTGGGCAGCAACGCCGCAAGAACGGCGGCCGGCCTCGGCGCACAGGTCACCATTCTGGATCTGTCGCTGGAGCGGCTGCGTTATCTCAGCGAAGTGTTGCCGGCGAACGTGCAGACGCTGTATTCGAATCGCCACAATCTGCTGGAGCAGATCGCCACGGCCGACCTGATCATCGGCGGCGTGCTCATCCCCGGAGCAGCTGCGCCGAAATTGATACTCCGCGAAGACCTGAAGACGATGCGCGAAGGCTCGGTCATCGTGGATGTGGCGGTGGATCAGGGCGGCTGCGTCGAGACGACGCGCCCCACCACGCATCATGACCCGATCTATATCGTTGACGGTGTGGTGCATTACGCGGTGGCGAACATGCCGGGCGGGGTGCCGCGCACTTCCACGCTCGCGCTCACCAATTCGACGTTCCCCTACCTCAGGCAACTGGCCGGGAAAGGCTGGCAACGGGCGTTGCGCGACAGCGTGCCTTTGCGCCGCGGATTGAATATTGTGGATGGCAAGATAAGTTATCGGGCGGTGGCCGACTCGTTCGGCCTGCCTTACGCTCCCGCGGACGGTTTTCTCTAGCATGCGTGCGCGAAGACCGCGGGATGCACGGCAGTCGAACCTGCCGGTGCCATTTCAAGCGCAGGGTTCCCGCCAATAGAGAAGCCGGTTCTAAGCTTATAACAATAGACCAGTTCATAAACCGGCAGGGCTTGGTTAGACTTCAGACATCGAAAATCATCCCGGGTAAATCATCATGACGAACAATTTTGCAGATAACTCATTGTCCATCGGCCATACGCCGCTCGTCCGGCTGAACCGTGTCGGTGACGGTGCCCAGGCGACCATCCTGGCCAAGATCGAAGGGCGCAATCCGGCGTATTCGGTGAAGGACCGCATCGGCGTGGCCATGATCGACGATGCAGAGAAGCGCGGCCTGCTGGGCCCCGGCAAGGAGCTCGTGGAACCGACCAGCGGCAACACCGGCATTGCGCTGGCCTTCGTGGCCGCATCAAGGGGCATACCGCTCACGCTGACCATGCCGGAGACCATGAGCATAGAACGGCGCAAGCTGCTGGTCGCGTATGGGGCGAAACTGGTGCTGACCGAAGGTGCCAAGGGCATGAGCGGCGCGGTCGCCAAGGCCAGGGAGATCGCCGCTTCCGATTCGAAGTATGTATTGCTGCAGCAGTTCGAGAATCCGGCCAATCCGGCCATCCATGAAGCGACGACCGGTCCCGAGATCTGGAACGACACGGACGGCAAGGTCGATATTTTCGTTTCGGGCGTGGGCACGGGCGGGACCATCACCGGCGTGTCGCGCTACATCAAGCAGACGCGCGGCAAGGCGATCAGGTCGGTGGCGGTGGAACCTTCGGCCAGCCCGATCCTGACGCAGAAACGCGCGGGTCAGGAACTCAAACCCGGGCCGCACAAGATCCAGGGCATCGGCGCGGGCTTTGTGCCAGGCGCGCTGGATCTGTCGCTGGTGGATGACATCGAGCAGGTGAGCAATGAAGACGCAGTGCTGTACGCACGCCGCCTGGCGCGCGAGGAAGGCATCATCTCCGGCATCTCCAGCGGTGCGGCGGTGGCGGTTGCCGCGCGTCTGGCCCGCAAGACTGAGAACGCAGGCAAGACCATCGTCGTGATATTGCCCGATTCGGGCGAACGCTACCTGAGTTCCATTCTGTTTGAAGGCCTATTTGACGCGTCCGGCATCGCGATCTAGCCGGATATTGCAGTGCAAAAGGGAACGCCAGCATTTATCATGCTGGCGTTCCCTTTTTTCAGGACTGATCATGTACAAGACGCTGGACGACCATGTGGGCAATACGCCGCTGGTCAGACTCAAACGCATCCCGGGCGACACCTCGAATGTCGTGCTCGCCAAACTGGAAGGGAATAACCCGGCCGGTTCGGTGAAGGACAGACCCGCGCTGTCCATGATCCGGCATGCCGAAGAACGCGGCGAAATCAAACCTGGCGATACGCTGATCGAAGCGACCAGCGGCAATACCGGCATCGCGCTGGCGATGGCGGCGGCGATGCGCGGATACAAGATGATCCTGGTGATGCCGGAGAACCAGACCGTGGAGCGTCGCCAGACCATGCGCGCGTTCGGCGCGGAACTGGTCCTTACGCCGAAAGCGGGCAGCATGGAGCTGGCGCGCGACACGGCGGAAAAACTTCGCGACTCGGGCAAGGGCATCATCCTCGACCAGTTCGCCAACCCGGACAACCCGCTGGCGCATTACGAAGGTACTGCACCGGAGATATGGCGCGACACGCAGGGCGGCATCACGCATTTCGTGAGCAGCATGGGCACCACCGGCACCATCATGGGGTGCTCGCGATTCTTCAAGGAAAAGAATCCCGCCATCCAGGTCATCGGCGCGCAGCCGGAAGAGGGAGCGCAGATCCCCGGCATCCGCAAATGGCCGGAGGCTTACCTGCCCAGGATATACAACCCGAAAAACGTGGACCGGCTGGAGTATGTCGGCCAGCGGGACGCCGAAGAGATGACGCGCCGCCTGGCACGCGAAGAGGGAATCTTCTGCGGCATATCGTCGGGTGGCGCGTTGAGCGTGGCCATGCGCATCTCGCAACAGGTGCGGAATGCAACGATCGTGTTCATCGTCTGCGATCGGGGTGATCGCTATCTTTCCACCGGGGTATTTCCTGCCTGAGGCGCATGACGTTCCTGTACGCACGAGCTTCAAGAACATTGGCGTGCATCCTGTTGGCCGCCGCTCTCTGGACTCCGCCGGTTGCATTTGGCGAGGAGATGGCCGCATTACCGGAAATGGTCGGGCCACCGCCGGAGACGGCCGGTCCCCCGAAACCGCCAGCGGACAAGGAAGATACCGCGAACATGCTGGATACCCCGCGCGACTATCTGTCGGGGAAACTGGTCGGGCTGGTCGGCGGCGTCGATCGCTTCTTTGGTGATGATCGCCACTATCAGGAAACCAACGACAGCACATTCCTGCTGAACGTCGATCGGGTGGTGGGATACAACCCCCAGCAACAATCGATGTTGTCGTTCATGGCCAACGTGCATTTGCCCATTGCGGAACGGAAACTGCATTTGTTGGTGGAAACGAATCCGGACAAGAACGCCGTCGTCGATCCGACCCAGATATTGCAGCAACCGCAGCAACCGAACCAGCCTGCAGCCCAACAGCAGAGCTTCGGCGCAGCATTGCGGTTCATGCAGCAGGAAGCCGAGCATTGGCATCTGAGCGCGGATGGGGGGCTCAAATTCCAGGGATTGGGCACGACGCCTTTCGCGCGCGCGCGCGGCAGCTGGGAGGGGTCACCGCTGGACCAATGGCATGCGAAGCTGGCGGAGACCACGTTCTGGTTCAATACCATCGGGGCCGGCGAGACGACACAGCTGGATATCGAGCATACGGTCAGCGAGAGCGTGCTGTTTCGTGCCACCAGCGTTGCCAATTGGCTCAAGAACACGCAGAACTTCGACCTGCGGCAGGACTTTTCTGTATTTGACACCCTGGACGAGCGCACCGCCGTGATGTACCAGGCAAGCGCGATCGGCGTAAGCCAGCCGATAACGCAGGTCGTGGACTATGTCGTCCTGATGCAATACCGCTACCGCTTGCATCGGAAATGGATGTTCCTGGACGTGAGCCCGCAGCTGCATTTTCCGCGGGAAAGGGAATTCCGGCTTAGTCCGGAGCTGGCATTGC
>JAJXTT010000008.1 GCA_021783525.1 Pseudomonadota bacterium | reverse complement strand
GGTCGAATACCAGCTGCCCGGTGTGCTGCAGATCCCGGTCAACGAAAAGAAGGGCCTGACCTTTGCCCGCGGGCTGCGCTCCATACTCCGGCACGACCCCGACAAGATCATGGTGGGCGAAATCCGCGATCCGGAAACCGCGCAGATCGCCATCCAGTCGGCGCTCACCGGACACCTTGTGCTGACGACGGTGCATGCGAACAACGTGTTCGACGTGATCGGACGCTTCATGCACATGGGCGTCGACCTTTACAGCTTCGTCTCGGCGATCAACGGCATCCTCGCGCAGCGGCTCGTGCGCATCAATTGCCCGCACTGCACCATCGCGGAGAAGCCGGACGCGCAATTGCTGCTCGCTTCAGGCATCAGCCTGGAGAACGACTTTGATTTTCGCACCGGGCGCGGCTGCGGCCAGTGCCGCGGCAGCGGCTTCAAGGGCCGCAAGGCCATAGCCGAGCTGCTGTACCTGAACGACGAGCTGCGCGAGATGATCGTGGCGCGCGAACCCATCCGCGTCCTGAAGGACCTGGCGCATCGCAACGGCACGCGCTTTCTGCGGGAAGCGGCGGTCAAGCTGGTGCGCAATGGCGAAACGACTTTGCAGGAGATCAATCGTGTCACCTTTGTGGCGTGACGAGTTGCATATCACCCTGGGCCCCGACCGGGCGGCGATAGTGCGTTTCGGCCGCGGGATACGCCCCGCGGTGACGTCGAGGCGCGAGATCGCCTGCGCGGCCCCCGCACTTGACGAGGCGCCCTGGGCGAAAGCGATCGAGAGCCTGGAGGCGGGGCTGCACGGGATCGCGGACGGAAAATGCGACGTGCGGGTGGTGCTGTCCAATCATTTCGTGCGCTATGCGCTGGTGCCATGGAGCGAGCAGATCAGCGACCGGGAAGAGGAGCAGGCATTCGTCCGCCATTGTTTTGCCCAGACCTATGGCGAAAATGCGCAACGCTGGGCGGTGCGCATGAGTCCGTGCGGGTATGGGGAGACACAGGTCGCAAGCGCGATCGACCAGGCGTTGCTGGAAGGACTCGAACGCGTCTTCCGCCCGCACGATGCGCGGCTGGTTTCGGTGCAGCCGTTGTTCATGGCGCTGTTCAACCAGTGGCGGCGCCAGTTGCCGCCTTCTGTCGCGTGGTTCGTCGTCGCCGAGCCGGGAAGACTGTGCGTGTCGCGGCTGCAGCACGGAGCCTGGCGCATGTTGCGGGCGGTCAAGACGGGCGAAGACTGGCAGGAGACGCTGACGAGACTGCTGGAACGCGAGTACCTGATTTCCGAATCGGGCGCGGAACGCGGCGAGGTTTACCTGTGCGGGCCGGATGCTTCCGGAGAGGCCGATTTGCCTGGGTGGATGGTGCATCCCCTGCGGGCGGCCCCCGATACCGGCCGCGTTCCGGAAATCATTCTGCAACGGGCATGAGCGAGTAGAGCGATGCGTCCATTATTCCTCGATTACCGGCGTGACGACCCTGCCCAGCACCGGGTCGGTCTTCTGGTGCTGGCGCTGGAAATGGCGGGTGTCGTGGCGATGGGAATCAGCTACTTCAGCCTGTCCGCGCAGGCTGTCCGTCTCGAAGACCAGGTCGCGAAAGTCGAGCATAAGCTGCATCCCGGACGTTCGGGCGCGAAGGCATCGGTCGCGGATACGCAGCAGGCCGGGGCGGAGATCAAGGTGGCCAACGATGTGATCATGCAATTGAGCATGCCCTGGAACGAGTTGTTCAACGCACTGGAAGAGGCGAACAGCAGCAACATCGCGTTATTGGGCATCGAGCCGAATGCCGCCAAGCGGCTGGTCCGGGTCAGCGGCGAGGCCAAGAATTCGGCCGCGCTGTTCGCCTACATACGCATCCTGCAGGCAAGCAAGTCGATGTCGGGGGTATACCTCAAGCACCAGCAAGTGCAGGAACAGAATCCCGAAAAACCGATACGTTTCACGCTGGACGCATCATGGATATGACATCGCTCAGGATCGCCAGGTGGCATATGCGGCGCTGGATGGCGCGCATGACGTGGTCATGGCTGGCGGCCGGAGGCCTGCTCGCGTTCGGTGCCGGCTTCTATCTTTCGATGCTCGGGCCGGTCCTGGACGACCTGGATGCGATGAATCACCGGCTGCTTGCACTGCGGGAAGAAGCACGCTCGGCAGAGCATGCCGGCACGAAACTGACGCAGCTCGCGACGCCCGGTCAACTGGTGGCGTTCTACAAATACTTTCCCTCCGAACGCAGCATACCCGACTGGATAGAGAAGATATCCGCCGCGGCCGCCAGGAACAAACTGAACCTGCGCCAGGGCGAGTACCAGGTCATCCGCGACAAGAACAGCAAGCTGCTGCTCTACCAGGTGATGCTGCCGGTGAAGGGAACCTATCCGAACCTGCGCGGATTCATCGACGAAGTGCTGACGGAAGTACCCATTGCGTCGCTCGACAACGTGAAATTCGAACGCCAGAAGATCGGCGACGAAGCGCTGGTGTCCACCGTCATGCTCACCCTGCACCTGGGGAGCGAATCATGAGGCCGCAGTCGATCGGCTCCTGGCTGCTGGCGACGCTGGTCCTGGCCAGCGTGCCCGTTGGTGCGCAGGAAGGCGACATCGATACGCCATCCCTCAAACTGAAGCAGGCCGCTGGGGAAAAGGCGGATGCTGCGCAAGTTGCCGGGATGGACAAGATCGGCAAGCGTTCCAGGGCGGAACACAAGACTGTCGACATCTTCAAGGGCAAATCCTGGTATGTGGCGCCACCCAAGCCCAAGCCGGTACCTCCGCCGCCGCCACCGCCCCCGCCGCCGCCGACAGCGCCACCCATGCCCTACGCATTCATGGGCAGCTATCAGGGCAAGGACGGGCGCATGATCATCTTCCTGACCCGGGGCGACCAGATATTTTCGGTTTCGCCCGGCGATGTGCTTGAGGGCACCTACCGCGTGGAAGGCATCGCGTCGGGCCACCTTGTACTGATCTACCTGCCGCTGAACATCCAGCAAACAATCATAATCGGGGAGCCATCATGACGATCAATTTCAGGGCTGTATGGTGGCTGTCGATGCTGACGGCAGCGTTGTTCACAGGTTGTGCCGATCAGAACCTGAAAGTGCTGGACTTGAAGGACGAAGGGCATATCGAGGACGGGCTGGGCAAACTCGAACAACAGGCACGGGATCATCCCGATCAGCTGGATTACCGCGCGGACTTCATACGGGAACGCGATCGCGCGGTGAATTACCTGCTGCAATCGGGAGACCGCTCGCGCGACCAGGGACGCGATACCGAGGCGTATGCCTATTACCGGCGCGTGCTGGCGATCGACAAGGACAACACGCGTGCAAGGGACGGCGCGAGCCAGATCGAGGCGGCAAAGCGCCGCGATACCGTCCTGGCAGAAGCCAACGCCCTGTTCGACAAGGGCGACCTGGATGCTGCGCAGAACAGGTTGCGTGCGATATTCATCGAGGATCCCCAGAATGCAAAGGCCGTCGCCCTGCGCCGCCAGATCGAGGAAAAGCAGGCCATGAATACGCAGATGCTCGTGCCGACATTGAAATCCAGGTTCCGGCAGCCGGTCTCGCTGCAATTCAGGGATGCCAACCTGAAAATGGTGTTCGAGGCGCTTTCGCGCACCAGCGGCATCAACATCCTGCTGGACCGGGACATGAAAAGCGATCTCAAGACCAGCATCTTTGTGAGAGATGCTTCGGTGGAAGACACCCTGGACCTGATCCTGATGCAGAACCAGCTGGAAAAAAAGGTGCTCAACGACAGCACGGTGTTCATCTATCCCAATACGCCGGCCAAGATCAAGGAATACCAGGACATGGTCGTACGCACGTTTCACCTGACCAATGCCGATGCCAAACAGATGCAGACCATGATCAAGACGATGCTGAAGACCAAGGACACCTTCGTCCATGAGAAGAACAACTCGCTGGTCATACGCGACACGCCGGAAGCTGTCCAGATGGCGGAAAAGCTGATCGCATCCCAGGACATCAACGAGCCCGAGGTGATGCTGGAGGTGGAGGTGCTGGAAGTGCTGCATTCGCGCCTGACCCAGCTCGGCATCAATTGGCCCAACCAGCTCGGCCTCACGGTAACGTCCCTGCCGGCGGTATCCACAGCGACGACCACCGCTGGAGGCGCCGTGGTGACAACGAACACCCCGGCAGTGCCGTTGACCGTGAACGGACTGCGGGGCATCAACGGCAGCGCGATCAACGTGTCCCCGCTCTCCATGGCGCTCGATCTGCGCAAGGAACTGGGTGACAGCAACCTGCTGGCCAGCCCGCGCATCCGCGTGAAGCAGCATGAAAAGGCCAAGATCATGATCGGCGACCGGGTGCCGGTCATCACCAATTCGGTGACGCCGATCGCCACCGGAACGCCGGTGGTGACGGGCAGCGTGCAGTACCTGGATGTCGGCCTGAAGCTGGAGGTGGAGCCGGATATCCATATGGACGGCGAAGTGGCCATCAAGACTTTTCTTGAGGTGAGCAATATCGCCAACCAGGTGACCAACGCCGCCTCCGGCAGCGTCGCCTACCAGATCGGCACGCGCAACGTGACCACCGTACTGCGCCTCAAGGACGGCGAGACCCAGGTGCTGGCAGGGCTGATCAACGACGAGGACCGCAAGACGTCCGCCAGCGTGCCCGGGCTCGGGGATCTGCCGTTGATCGGGAGACTGTTCGGCACCGACGGCGACGACAAGCGCAAGACGGAGATCATCCTGTCCATCACGCCGCACATCATCCGCAATATCCAGCGCCCCGATGTCGATCTGGCGGAGTTCTGGTCGGGGACGGACGATACGCTGCGCAGGAAGCCGCTATCGCTGGAAGCCGTGGGCATGGTCAAGAGCGGAACGGGGACGGTGGCTGCGATCCAGCCTGGCTTGCCCCAGGCTCCGCTTGTCGCGGCGGTTGCGCTGCAACCGCCGGCGGCCCCGATCCCGGGCGCGGCGGCAGGCGCTCCGGGTCCGGTCCTGCCGGCTGCCAGCGCGCCTGTGGCGGCAGCGCCTTCCGGCGCCCCGGCCGTGCCGCCCGTGTCTCGCAATGCAGCCGCCGCGGCCCCGGCCCCGCCTGAAGCGGCCCCTGTTGCGGGTGCAGCGGCGGTGCCGGCTCCGCTGGTCGCGGTGCCGCTCGTGCCCGGCAGACTGCCGCCAGGCATGAAACCGGCCATGGCGCCGCTGATGATTTCCTGGCAGGGCGCAACCCAGGCAAAGGTGGGTGATCAGGTCAAGGTCGTGGTTTACGCGCAGACCGGCGCGAGAGTCGTCGACGCCTCGCTCAAGGTGTCATACGATCCGGCGGCACTCGAAGTCGTTGATGTGTCGGAGGGGGATTTCCTGAAAGGGAATAACGCGCAGACCGTGTTCAACAGCAACGTGGACCAGTCCGGTGGGCAGGTCTCGGTCGACATCTCCCAGCCCGGGCAGGAAGGGGGCTCGGGACGCGGCAGCCTGGCTGTGCTGACTTTCAAGGCGATCGCAGCCGTTCCGCAGGCGCCTATCACGGTATCCGGGACCGCCGTCAACGCCGCGGGCGATTCGTTGCAGGTCAGCCTGCCCGCACCGCACAATGTCGCGCTGCTGCCATGAACATCGCGCGCATCGCCGGTTCAGGAGGATTCACCCTGATCGAACTGGTGGTGACGCTGGCGATACTTGCGCTGCTTTCCACCATTGCATTGCCCATGGCCGAGCTGGCCGTGCAGCGCGACAAGGAACAGGAACTGCGTACTTCGCTGCGCCAGATCAGGGATGCCATCGACGCTTACAAGGAGGCCTACGAGGAAGGGCACATCATCAGGAAAGTGGGCGAATCCGGCTACCCGCCGACGCTCGATATCCTGGTGCAGGGCGTGAACGACGCCCAAAGCCAGGCCGACCGCAAGTTGTATTTCCTGCGCCACCTGCCGCGGAATCCGTTCGTGCACGACGGCACCATTCCGGCAGCGGGGACCTGGGGCAAGCGCAGCTATGCGAGCAGCGCCGACGATCCGCAGGAAGGGGACGACGTGTTCGACGTTTATGTGCCGGTTTCAGGGACGGGAATAAACGGCGTCCCCTACCGGGAGTGGTGAAATGACAGCGGCGCGGCGCAAGGGGCAGGGTTTCACGCTGATCGAACTGATCGTGGTGATGCTGATCATCGCCATGCTGGCGACGCTGGCCGTCCCCAGGTATTTCGGCAGCGTGCAGAAATCCAGGGATGCCGTGCTGAAGGAGAACCTGGCGCTGATGAGGAGCGCGCTGGACAAGTATTACGGCGACAACGACAAGTATCCCGCGGCACTGGAAGACCTGGTGAGCCACAAATATCTGCGCAGCATACCGCCCGATCCGTTGACCGACAGCGCGAAGACCTGGGTCACGGTTCCGCCGGACGATCCGGACAAGGGCGGCGTTTACGATGTGCACAGCGGTGCGGAAGGCAATGCGGCCGACGGAACGGCATACAGGGAGTGGTAGCGATGCGGCAACGGTTCGACAAGCGGCGCGATGCGGGATTCACCTACCTGACGGTGTTGCTGGCGATCGTCGTCATGGGGGTGATGCTGGGCACGACCACGGAGGTGTGGCATACCGCGATGCAACGCGAAAAGGAGCGTGAACTGCTGTTTGCCGGCAACCAGTTCCGCACCGCGATCGGCTTGTATTATCTGAGCCACAAGCGGTTTCCGCGCAATCTGGAAGACCTGCTCAAGGATCCGCAGTTCGCCTCCACAAAGCGCTACCTGCGCAGGATAGTCCGGGACCCGATGACGGGCGGAACGGACTGGGCGCTGGTCAGGAGCACGGACGGCGGCATCATGGGTGTGCACAGCCTGTCGGAAATGCCGCCCCTGAAGGTCGCCGGTTTCAAGGCTGCTGGCAACAAATTCGACGGGGCCGTAAAATATTCGGACTGGGTCTTTGCCTATATACCGCGCCAGATTTCGGCAGTTCCGAAGCCAAACTTTGACGCGGGCGGGGACAAGCCATTGTGGTGAAAAACGGGAGGGTGGAACCATGAGCCAGAAACAACGTATCCTTTTGGTGGAAGACCATACCTTGCTGAGGCAGGGACTGTGTTCGCTGCTGTCCTCCGACCCGAACATCGAGGTCATCGGCGAAGCGGACAATGGCAAGGATGCGATCCGGCTGGCCGTCACGCTTGCGCCCAACCTGATCCTGATGGATCTCTCGATGCCAGGCACCAATGGCACCGAGTCGATCAGGGAGATCAAGAAGCGTTATCCCGGCATCAAGATCCTGGTGCTTACCGTGCACATGGCCGAAGAATACATACGCGAAGCCCTGCATGCGGGCGCCGACGGGTATGTGCTCAAGCACGCCACCCGCGACGAACTGATCCTGGCGATCAAGAGCGTCCTGAACGGCAAGACCTACCTCAGCCCCGACATCGCGGAAAAAGTCGTCAGCGGTTACCTCGACGGCGGCAAGGGCATCAACCCGGTGTCGGCCTGGGATTCGCTCACCCTGCGCGAGCGCGAAGTGCTCAAGCTCATCGCCGAAGGACAAGGCAACAAGCATATCGCCAGCTACCTGTGCGTGAGCGTCAAGACCGTCGAAAAACACCGCTCCAACCTGATGCGCAAGCTCAATCTGCACAATGCCGCGGTGCTGACGTCCTTCGCCATTGAAAAAGGGATGGTGTCCGTTTCCTGACAGCTTCAGGTTTTTTCCCCGGGACCGCGGTTGCGCTCCCTCCCGCTCACCTTACAGGCCATCGCGGGTTTCCTGAAACGGCCAGGCCGCACGTATGCAAGTCCCCCTGCCCATCTCCGATCTTATCGAGAATGTGCCCCCGGAGAATTCCGCGCGTTCCCTCATGCTGACCAGGCCCATGCCGCCCGCCGGGTTCCTGTTCGTTGCACCCGTTTCGGCAAGGTCGAATCCCCGGCCGTCGTCTTCGACCGCGAGCTCGATTTGCGTGCCGCTGTTGATCAGGCTGATACGGACGCAGTTCGCCCGGCCATGCCTGGCGCAGTTGTTCACGGCTTCCTGCGCGATCCTGAAGATCGCAACCTTGAGCGTGGACGGGATGTCGCTTTCCCCGATGTCGTGCGTCAGTTCGATGCGCAACGGTTTGTACAGGCTCTGAGACTCCCTGCAGAACCAGGCCAGCGCGGCCAGCGTGCCGATGTCGTCCAGCAGCGAAGGCCGCAGGTCCATGGAGATGCGCCTGATTTCCTCGATGGCATCCTGCAGTTTCGGGATGACGTCGCCAAACGTCTGCGCGCTATTCTCTATCGTCTGTTCGTTCAGGTTGCGGATGGCGTTTTCGACGTAGAACTTGATCGCGCTCAGTGTCTGCCCGATGCCGTCGTGAAGTTCGGACGCGATCCGCTTGCGCTCCTTTTCCTGTGCGGACAGGACCTGCGCCGTCAGCATTCTTCTCTCGTGTTCCGATTCGAACCGGGACTGGTCGGCATGGCTGTGCTGCTCCCCGTTTTCCGTCCCAGCCTCGGGCGGTAGCGGCTTTGTACTCATGGGTTCGACGTTATCTGCGATGACGGCAAAGCTGCCCGTCGCGTCTCCCTGATTTTCCGACAGGAGCGTCGGCGAGATCTTGATCCGGAACTTCTGCCCCTGCGTGCCCTCAAGACTGGCGACATAGGTCGCGGTACCGCCGCGTATGCGCTCCGCCATATGGCGCTCGACCGCGATCCGGTTTTCTGCCGCGGCATATTCCACCGGGGTGCGGCCCAGTATCTCGTCACGCGGATGGCCCAGGGTGTCGCAGAAGCGCTGGTTCGCGTAGGTGATCTTCCCCTGCCTGTCGAGTATCGCAAGGCCCTGGTTCATCGCCTCGACCAGCTGGCTGTATTCCCGGCGGCTGCGCTCCAGCTTTTCCGCGATGAGCCGTTGCTTCTCGATCTCCTGCTGCAGGCGGATGTTGGTGCTGATCAGCGCAAAGGTGTTTTCCTCGACGCGGCGTTCCAGCTCGTCGTTCCAGTTCTGCATTTTCCGCTCTGCCTGTTTGATGTCGCTGATATCGCTGATGACCGCGACGATGGATCCCGCTGCAGGGTCCAGCGGCGAACGATGGAAGCGGAAATGCAGGTTCAGGTGGCGCTGCAGGAATTTGTCCTCGGTCTGGTATTCGACCGCGAGATCCTGGGCCATCTGGTCCACGGACGAGCGCCAAATGTTCTTCAGGCGGCAATCCGCATCATGGCAATGGGGGTGCAGCAGATCGTGGATCTTGCGTCCCGGCGCATCGACGACCCGGCCCAGGCCCCATTGTTCGAGCGTGCGGTTGACCCGCAGGACATGGTCTTCCCGGTCCAGGAGGAGAATGAGCTGCGGCATGGAATCGGCAGTGAATTCCCATTCCTGTTTTGCCTGCCGGATCTGCTCAGCCCGGTCGTCCCGGCACGAATCGAATGTGCAATCGGGAGGAGGGAAGCCGCTGCGCCGGGATTCCGCATTGATTGCAATGTATGACAAGGCGATGCTCCTTTCAAAAGTGATAACGGTATGCGCGCGTCTTCAGCGGGAATCCGCGCATGCCGGCGATCCGGCTCAGGGTACGATCCAGTTGCTGTCGGCCACGAGCCTGTTGCCTTCCTTTCCTGCAAGTTTGACCATGTATCCTCCCTTGGAGGCGAAACGCTGGCCGGGCGCCAGGCCGAGCCTGGGGTAATAGCCGGTGATCACCCGGTGGCTCAGCATGATCTCCACGCGTTCCACAAGATAATCACGCACGAAACTGTCCAGCATCTCTGCCAGCGTCTCCGCCAGGATTCCGCAGGCAAGGTAGGTATCGGACTGCATACGCTCGTCAACGACAGGAATGTTGTGCACCTTGAACCAGATCGAGGGAAAGTTCATGCGTATCCTGCGCTGGTCGGGAAGGTCGAAGGGATAGCTCATGTGCGCCGCCTCGCGCCAGGAGGTCGGGACAGGGGAATGCTCGAGCCCGCCCATCAGTCCCGAGATGAAAACGGACGGAACTTGGGGCAGCGCCTCCGGCAGTGCGGCCAGATCTCCCGGCCGGAGCCAGAGCACGACGACACTGCCCGCTGAATTGTCCTTCAGCACGCTGCCCACCATCTGCGGCAAGCCGGATTCGGGAAGCGCGATATCCTGCACCTGCATGCCCTCTGGCAGCAGGGAGGACCGGACCGCTGCTGCCGCATCCTCTCCGATGTCGCCGCGCCGGAAGATCTGGGTCACCTTGCGCGGCCTGGACTCCATTTCGCGTATCTGGCGCGAGATCAGCTGGGCTTCCAGCAGGATGCCCTTGGAGAAATAGACCGGATAGAAATCGTTCTCGGCCACCACGGGAAGATCGATGTTCGGCAACAGGCATGGGACGCCCTCGTGTTCGCAAAAGCGGTGCACCGGCGCCCAGGTCTTTCCGCCCAGTCCGGAAATGACGGCAAATACCGGTTCCGCCGTGAGCCGTTCGTGCAATTGCTGCTCCCATGTTTCGGGCGGACCGTTCAGTTCCCATACATGCAATTTCCACTGGCGGGTGACGCGATACATGATCTCCCTCGACGCATGCATGGTCCGGTGGCCGCCGCGTATGAACGAATTCTTGTCGGCGAAGAACTGTTCGAGCACTGACAGCATGGCCTGCCGTTTGGCCGGGTCGGTATCGGGCGTGATGATCGTGGCGAAGTGCAGCGTATCTTCGGTCACTCCCGGCACGGGCTGGCTCGTGAGCTGCCTGAGGTAGGCGATGAGGTCCTTCATGGCCGCGTCGTCCAGCTTGAAGCGCGGCATCAGGTAATTGAGTTCGCGCCCGTCCGCATCGATGCCGTCGCGGATGGCCCGCGCCAGCGTCTCGTCGGTATAGGCGCTGCGATTGGGCCGGTAGCCTTCGACGTGCGGCACGTTCATGTCCTCGATGTTCCTGAGCCCCGGGCGGAACAGGTATCTTCCGATGATGGGAGGGATGATGTAGCGGCCTTCCTGCGAGCCAAGTCCGCTACGGCGATGGCACGAGACGCAGGCGGCCGCGGCTCCTTCGACATTGACATCGGCCTCCCGCGTTCCGCGCAACGGTTCTCCCGTGGGCAGCAGGCCCTGGCGATAGAGCACTTCCCCGCGGGATGCGGCGGGTGCCGCCCACGCGCCGGGGACCAGCAGGACAACCACGATCAGTGCAGTCAGGGTTCGCATCTGCCTATCCCCGGATGATTCTATGGGGCATGGACCAGTTTTCGGTACTCGCCCAGCAGTTCGTCCGCCGAAGCGAAGCCGTCTATCCTCAGCCAGGATTGCCCGGGAGCGGCCCGCAGCAGCGTCACGGGCGCGTGGTTCATCTTGTCGCCGTGATACACGTCGAAGGCGCGCTGGGCGGCAAGGATGGCCTCGCTGCTGCCGGTATAGAACCGCCACTGCGATTTGGCATCGTACTTGCGCGCGTAGGCAGACAGGCGCTCGGGAGTGTCCTGTTCCGGATCGATCGTGATCGAAATCATGTGCACCTTGTCCCTATCGTTCCCGAGCATGTCCTGCAACTGCTCGAATGTCCGGCTGGTGACGGGGCAAACGGCCGTGCAGGCCGTATAGATGAAATTCAGGATGACCGGGCGCCCGTCGTTCATTTCGTCGGGAAGGGAGACGGTACGGTTGTCGTCGCGCACGAGCCTGATCTGCGGCACGCTGTAATCGGCGGTCATCCGCGTCACTTTCTGTTGTTCCATGTGATGATGGTGGGCATGCGGACCGGTGCCCGCGCCACCGGACATGTCCATGTGCGACATATCCATGTTCATGCCCATGTGCATTTCATCGCCGGCGTATGCGGCGGGCGCTCCGGCCATGCCGAAGGCAAGGGCAATACCCAGCATCGTACGGATCGGTCTCATGGTCGTTCCTCCGTTCTCAGTCAGGCCGGGTGAATCGCGAGTCGGCCAGCTTCGGATTGATCTCCACCTGCTCGACATGGATGCCCTCGGAGCCATTCACGCCGTCGACGCTGGTTTCGATGGTAAAGGGCAGCATGAGCCCGTTCACGGATCTGTAATCGCGGAACCAGGTCGCCACTTGCCGGGGCTTGCCATCCATGCGGCGGGTGCCGTCGATCTTGATCTCCAGGAAAGTGGCGGCATCCACCCAGACGTGACGCTCCTGGCCGTCCTTGAGCGTGAGTTTGAGCTTGTAGGCATCATGTCCTTCCACTTTCTCGATGCCCTCCGATTCCACCCGGGTGCCCTTGGCGGCGTAATCGATCAGGAAGCCGTCGAGTTCCTGCTGCTGGGATGCCTGCTTCATCTCGTCCTGGCTAAATGGCTCGATGTCGCGGCGCCCGAGGAATGGCCGCAATTTCCAGCCGCTTGCGCCGTCGTACGCCTGTATCGCGGTATCGCCGCGGAATTCCAGTTCGAAGCGCATCTTGCCGGGACGCTTCAGATCCATGACGAAGGGCAGCTGGACGACTTTGGCCTCGGGTTCGGTCTTGCTCTTGCGGGGGTCGAACCGCACCTTGCTCACGGCATACAGGGGGACTGGAGGTTTCGACCTGAGTTTTCCGGCGTCGATCTTGCCGGTCATGCGCATCGTCTTCACCTTGTGCCATGCTTTCAGTCCGCCGCGCGCGGCGACGTTCTTCTGGACGATCTGTTGCACGCCCAGCGTTTCGCCGGATTCCGCCTTGGCCTTGCCGGCGGCGAAGGCGGGCGTCGCAGACAGCAGCATGCAGATCAGTGAAGCGAGCAGGTATCGAGCGTTCATTTTGTTTCTCCTAATCGACGATCAATCCATCAATATGAAAATTCCCTATCACGATGCTGACGCGGCTTCCCTGTTTGACCAGCTTGCCCGGATTCCCGAAGATCATGTAATAGATCCGGTCCGGCTCAGGCGTGACGTCCTGCCGCAAGTCGCCCACATTCTCCATCGACGGCACGGCCAGCCGGGTGCCGGTCGCTTCGTCGATCAGGTAAGGTTTCAAGGTTTTGTCGAACAGCGCCCTGGCCTTCACCTCGTCCAGCACGCGGTAGCGGAATGCCAGCATCTGGCCGGACGACACCGGATGCACGCCGACCACGTCGATGCCCCAGGTGCGCTTGAAGTACATGCTGGGACGGCTTCCGGCAAATTTCTGCCTGCCCCCGTTCGCTTGCGCGACCGCGTCGGTTCCCGGACTGTCGTTGATGGCGCCAGCCGACGCTTCCGCCAGAAAAAAGCTGCCCGCGAGCAAGCCCGCGAGCAACAGTCCCTGAGAGGCCTCTTTTCTCATGGCTAATTTCCTGTTCTCCGTATGAAGGCGCGCAACGCCTGCAGGCCGCCGGCGGCAGGCACTTCGTCTGCGCCGATGTCGTAGCCCGCGCCCTGCGGCCTGGGTTGTGCATCGACGTCATGGTTCGGAGCCTGGTTCGCACTGGCGGTATTCACTGCCGGTGAGCCCGCGGCGATGTGGTAATCGCCAAACGGTGCAACGCCGGTGGTGGTCGGCTTGGTCAGGTACAGCGGGCCGTAGCGCACGTTGATGTAGTTGTTGCCCTCGTCGACTGTCGCGACCGCCTGCATGGCCTTGACGCTGGGCGGATTGATGACGGCCGGATACTCGGGTGTCACACGCGAGCCGTTGCAGTACAGATTGACAAGCTGCGGATCGGTGTTGCTGTTGTGCGTCACGGAGTCGGTTCCGTAGCCGGTGGTGCTGGACAGCACGGAATAGGTCGGGTGCAGCCGCAGGTTGGCGTTGCCGTTCGGGGTCACGCTGGTGTCAGTCAGCACGCCCAGATCCCAGTAAGCGGGCGCGCCGGTGCATTCTCCCGTTGTCGTCTGGGCCGGCAACTGCGTGCAGCTTCCCGTGCCGCCGTTGGACGAACAGAGCGCGCCTTGGCCAGCCACCGTCGAGTAGTAGAACGAGCGGTTCTGCCAGACGATGTTGTTCTCCAGCAGCGGATTGGCGATCTGGTTGGCTACCCGCACTGCATTGGTGGTGGACGTCGAGATCGCGTTAAGCAACTGGGTGCTAGTCGGCTCGGAAGAGATACCCGCCGGTCCCGGCCGGCCGGTGCCGGTCGAGGTCGCCGATTCGCCGGTGCCGGTCAGCAGCACGCCGGCCGTGCCCGTACTGTCGTTCGAGGCTACGGTGTTGTTGATGATCGTGCTCACATTGAGCACATCGCTCATCGAAATGCCGCCGCCTGCCCAAGCGGTCACGTTGTTGTCTATGATGTTGTTGCTCATCTTCACCCTGAACCAGGTCGAGGGCCTGCGCGGGAAGGCCTGGACTTCGGCGCCGTTCACCTGTTGCAGACGGATGCCGCCCCCCTGGCCGGACTCGGCAAAGTTGCCGCGGATGATGTTCGCATCGATCGTGAGGTTGCCGGTGCCCAAGGTCAGCGTCTGCAAGGCCAGGGCCGGTTCGCCCCCGACGAAGATGCCGCCGCCGTGGGTGGAATTGGTCTGCTGGAAGCTCTGATTGAACAGGATCTGGTTGTAGGCGATTGTCCCGTCCTGGCTGTAGCCCAGATGGCCGATACCGCCGCCGTCAGACTGGCTGTAGTTGCCACAGATCCAGTTGTGGTCGACGCTGTAGCCGTCGCTGCCGGTGCAGATCGACACACCGCCTCCGGCGCCGCCTTGTCCGGTGGTGCCCTCGACGACGCCGTTCTTGGTGATCGCATTATGGTGGATGCGCACGTTCTGGTCGTAGCCGAGCCCGGCGATGCCGCCTTCGTTCTCTTCGTTTCCGGCGCCTTCCCGCTCTTCAGCCAGGCTGGGCCTGCCGCCGAGCGTGCCGTTCGCGTTCTCAAACTGGCCCGGATAACCCGCGATCTCGAGATAGGGAACGCCGATCCTGACACCGCCGTTCAGCGCGCCGGCATTGCCGTAGACGCGGTTGTTGGCGATTTCCAGGTTGTGCGCCCAGCCGTTGACGTAGATGCCGCCGCCCGAATCGCCGCCGGTAACGCTGACGCCGTCGATACGCGATGGTGCACACAGGAAGTTGCTGAGTCCCGGTTGCGGTTTTGTGTTTGCCCCGTTCACCAGATCGAACTGCACGGTGGTCGAGGTGTAGCGGCAGTCCCTGTTGCTGTTGGTCAATGGCGTTACGCCGTCCGGCCTGTAGCCTTTCGCCAGCACGGTGATGCCTGCGCCTTCCTCGGTGCCGAGCACCGAGGGTTCAAGCAGTACCACGCCGCCGGTGATCTCCTGTCCGGGCAGGGGGTCCACCTGGGCCTGTGCGGCAGGGTTGCCGGTGTTGGTGTCGATACCGAACATCGCATTGATCATCGGCCGCCAGACTTCGAGCTTGGTGGTCGGGTACTTCGCCGCGTTGATGATCACCGCGGCCGCGCCCACGCCCTGCAGGCGCACCGGTTTCCACATGATGACCAGTTCGTTGTAGGTGCCTGCGTCGACCAGGATCAGGTCACCCGGCGTGGCCGCGTCGATGGCTGCCTGGATGGTCTGGCCGCTGGCGCCCTGCACGCGTTTGGGTGCGCGGTTCTCAAGTGTCACCGTGACGGTGTCCACGCTGACCTTGCCGTTGGCCGCGGTAATCACGAGCTCGCCACCTTTCCAGTTGCCGACTGCAGGAGGCACGTTGACGGTGATCGTGGTGTCGTTCCATCCCGTCACCACCATCGGCACGCCGCCGATGGTGACCTGGCTGGCCGCACCCTGTGCGCCGAAACCGTAATGGCGCAGGAGTGTCCGCTGGCTGGCCGGGCCGGTCGCCGCGAAGGGCCCTGCGTAGGCCGGATTCTGCACTTGCTGGTCGCCCAAAGCGGTGATGGTCAGGGTGCCGCCTGCCGCTGTCAGATAGGGGCCGAAGCCGGCACCGCTGTCAACGCGCAGGATGGCCGGTGTGGCATCCGGGTAGGCGCAATCGGTCGGGTTGTAGCCCGCCGCGAAGGCCGCGATCGGCAACACCGGCGTATCCAGGTAGGTCGTCTGCGACGGCATGAACGGGTTGGTGTAGCAGAAGTTGCTGTATGCCGGGTTGTATTGCGGATCGGTGATCTGCTTCGCCTGCGCGGGCGTGGTGACCACATTGCCGTTCACGTCTATCCATTGGCCCAGCGCATTCGTTGCGGGGATCGGTCCCGGATCGTTCATGCAGTTGATCAGCATGTTGGGGCCATAGCCCGAGGGGGTCGGCGGGTTCACCAGCCAGCTCGAAGGCAGCATCATGTTGTAGGCGCCCCACTGGTCGGAGTACGCGCGGCTGATCTCGCGGCCATTGAAGTCCTTGGTGGATACCGGGACGAACGGCACGGAAGCCTTCTCGCCGAAATCGGGCGCAGCCTGGTTGAATTCCGAGGAAGCGTCGTCGAGGATGATGCCGGTGTTGTTGGAGGCGACAGGCACTTCGGTGAAGACGAAGAAGTTCGCGCTGGCCTGCATCTGGTCACCGACAGTCACCAGCTTGCGGTCGCACAGCGGCCTGTCCATGCCGGCAAACGGCGCGACTTGCTGGGCCGCGGGGAACAGGCTCAGGTAGTCAGGCACGCGGTGCAGGTTGCCCACGCATTCCGGGAAAGTGATCATCGATGCCGTCACGCCGAGATTCGAAGTCGGGTTGCTCTGGAATCCCGCATCGCCCGTGCTCGGGTTGAACGGGTTGGCATTGTTCAGCGTGGCCTGGTCGGGCAGGATGAAGATGCTGGCGAGGGCGCCGAACTGCTGGGTCACCGGCGCGACGAACGCGTCGCCGATCAGGATGTTCTTGTCCTCTTCCTTGACGATCTCATAGCCGGGAGGCGTGACCGCCTCGACCACATACTGGCCGACAGGCAAGCTCACCAGCGTCTGTCCTGCAGCCTGCTGCGCCGCTGTCAGCGGATGCGCAGCGATATAGGCCGGGCTGGGGAAGTTGTAGCGCCCGTCATACGGAGCCGCCTGCACCTGGTTCCAGTTGTGGAAGCCGTCATAGCAGCGGAACTGGTCGTTGCCCAGGGTGAAATTGGTGAAGGGATCCACCTTGGTCATGTCGTACGGCGGCAATGCACCCGCTGCCGGTCCGGGCAGTTGGCCCGGGCATTGCATGTTGACTTGCGCGCCGGGGGGATAAGCGGAGGGTGCAGCAAGCGCGCCGGTCGCGGGATCGCGCAGGGTCTGGTCCGGGTTGAGGATGTACGGCTTGCCGTCGGCGCCATAGACTGTGTTGGCCCAGTCATCCCAGCTCGACGTCTGTGTGGTATCGACCAGGGCCAGCGTCGTGGTGCCGTCCGGCAGCGTTTTCTGCTGGTACAGGTTCACCGTGACGCGAGGCACCAGCGGCTCCCATATGGTCTGGATGTTGTAGCGCTGGTCGTCGA
>JAJXTT010000219.1 GCA_021783525.1 Pseudomonadota bacterium | reverse complement strand
GTTGCTTGATCATGGGCACGCCCTGCGGATCCATTCCGCCGAAGAACAACAGGTCAGGCTGTTTGCCCTTGATCGACGTCAGCACGGCGGTGAAATCCACTGCCTTGTCGGTGGTGTATTCGCGCACCATGATCTTTGCGCCATTGGCTTCGGCAGATTTGACGAATTCATCTGCCAAGCCTTGCCCGTAGGCGGTCCGGTCGTCGATCACAGCGATCTGCTTCGCTCCCAGCACCTTTGCTGCGAACTCGCCGAGCGCCTTGCCTTGCTGTGCATCGTTAGCCATTACGCGGAACGCGGTTTTGTAACCTTGGGCCGTGTATCTGACCGCGGTAGCGGAAGGCGATATCTGCGGAATGCCGTTCTTGAAATAGATGGCAGAAGCCGGGATGGTGGTGCCGGAGTTGAGATGCCCGACTACGCCATTCACTTTTGCATCCACGAGTTTCTGCGCCACAATGGTCGCCGTTTTCGGATCGGTCTGGTCATCTTCGCTCAGCAACTCGAAATGCACTTTTTTGCCGCCAATGGTCACTCCCCTGGCATTCGCATCGTCAATCGCCATGCGCGTGCCATTCTCGTTGTCCTTTCCGATATGCGCCTGTGGGCCGGTGAGGGGAGCGGCTGCGCCGATCCTGACGACAAGCTCTCCAGAGTTGGGGGCCGAATTCGATGCCGTCTCGCTCTTCCCGCATCCGGCGAGCACGATGCCGAATACGACAAACAGGGCAAATCGGTTGATCAGCATTGTTGAAATCCGGCGAGTTATGTAGTGTTTGGATTATGCGGAGCGCCCTATCCCTTGTCAATTCAGCGAGTCGGCGCCATAAAAAAGCCGACTTGCGTCGGCTCTTTTATTGCATCGTTTCCAAGCTTACTTGGCCAGACCCAGAATGAATTTAACCAGGGTCTTGATGTCTGCATCCGAAACTTTCGGAGAGTTGGCAGGCATAGGCATGGTACCCCACACACCCGCGCCACCCTTGGCTACCTTGGCTTCCAGTTTGGCTTCTGCACCGGCATCGCCTTTGTATTTCTTGGAAATCTCCATCCAGCCCGGGCCAACCAGTTTACCGTCGATCTTGTGGCAAGTTGTACAGTTACTCTTCTTGGCCAGATCAGGCATATCAGTTGCCATTGAAGAACCTGCCGCCATCAGGCCTGCAGCTGCGATCATGCAAACAACGATAGATTTCATATCTTTCTCCATTTTTAGTTATGCCGATTTGTCAAACAAACGTCAAACGAAAGTCAAACAAACGGAAGTGCATTCTAATCAACATGACCCTGTTTGCAAACCTTCATCAGCGTCCTCTAATTAACGCCTGCACCACCAATAGCGTTGACACTCGGCAAATTCAGCCCGATGGCAACCATATATATTTGATCTGATATAAATTTTTATTACCCATGAATATAAGATAGGTACTGTCGTTTCATTCGTCCACCAGTCTTGATCCCCCTCAAATTGACCTGGCGATGGCCGGTTCTTCAGCCCTTAACATTGAGATAAAAAGGGCTACTCTTCCGAGTGCTGCATCCAGTTGATGAGGTAGGCCCATTGTTCGAGCTCCCGTTCAGCCAGCGAGGGAGCCAGATCGAACAGGGTCTTGCCCTCGAAAGCTGCATTGACGTAAACCTGGGCTTCACGCAGATAGGCAAGTATCGGCAGATCCAGTCCTTTCAGGAATTGCTCCAGGGTGAGTGCCGCACGAGTGCGGGAGTCCATGCGCATGCCAACCACACCGACGAATATCTTTCCCTTACGCACGGTCTTTTCATGATGGAGAGCTTCCAGAAAATCACGGCTGGCCTGGATATCGAAAGCAGACGGGGCGATGGGGACGATCACCTTGTGCACCAACCGCAAGGCATGTTCCAGATTCTTCCCGTGCAGCCCGGCGGGAGAATCGATCACCAGCCAGTCCACTGGCGCACCCATATCCGACTCGGAGTGCATCAATTCGATACTGGGCAAGTTGCGCGGACGATTTGCCAGCCATTGTGTCGCCGACTTCTGCCGGTCCAGATCCAGTATCGCCACCCGTTGCCCCTGCGAAGCGAGGTAGCCGGCGACATTGGTGGTCAGCGTCGTCTTGCCGCTGCCGCCCTTGGGATTTGCAATCAGTATGGCTTTCACGATACCGCCCTTCCCTTGCCTGAAAACGTTATTTGGCCTCCATCTGCGACGAAGCGACCATACTGTGCCCGCTTGTCACCATGACGACACGGCCTGCTGACGGCGGCACAGTCGCCCCACTTCCGTGAAGATGCGGCCCGAAAGAAGTGGGCGGCGCTGCGGCTTTATTTTTCAACTTGCGACACGTCGCGCACGGCGCCTTTGTCAGCCGAAGTGACCATGGCGGCATATGCCCTGAGCGCCGGCGACACTTTGCGCTGGCGAACTTCCACAGGCTTCCATGCCTGTTTGCCTTTTGCCTCCATCGCCGCACGTCGTTGAGCGAGCTCGGCATCGGTGATGGCAAGATTGATGCTGCGATTCGGGATATCGATCTCGATGTGGTCACCTTCCTGCACCAATCCGATCGCGCCGCCGCTGGCCGCCTCCGGCGAAGCATGGCCTATCGAGAGACCCGATGTGCCGCCTGAGAATCTCCCGTCTGTGAGCAGCGCACAGACCTTGCCCAGGCCTTTCGATTTCAGGTACGAGGTCGGGTACAGCATCTCCTGCATGCCGGGCCCGCCTTTAGGACCTTCGTAGCGGATCACCACCACATCGCCCGCAACGATCTGATCCGCAAGAATGCCGGCCGTCGCCGCGTCCTGGCTTTCAAACACGCGTGCCCGTCCGCTGAATTTCAGGATACTTTCATCCACACCGGCTGTTTTCACGATACAGCCGTCGAGAGCGATGTTGCCGTGCAGGACCGCCAGCCCGCCGTCGGTGGAATAGGCATGTGCCTGGTCGCGGATGCAACCCTGTGCGCGATCCACATCCAGTTCCGGATACAGCATGGATTGGGAGAAGGCGATGGTGGTAATGATGCCGCCGGGTGCCGCACGGAAGAACTTCTTCACCTCCTCGCTTTGCGTTTGCGCGATATCCCAATGCCGGAGCCCGTCGCGCAACGTCTTGCTGTGCACCGTTCCGACCTCGCCATGCAACAGTCCGGCACGATCCAGTTCGCCCAGGATCGCCGCGATGCCACCGGCACGATGTACGTCTTCCAGGTGGTATTCCGACGAGGGCGCCACCTTGCACAGCGTCGGCACATGGCGCGACAAGCGATCCATGTCCTTCATGGTGAAATCCACTTCCGCCTCGCGCGCGATGGCGAGCAAATGCAGTACCGTGTTGGTCGAACCGCCCATGGCGATATCCAGCGTCATCGCATTCTCGAAGGCATCGAAGCTGGCGATGCTGCGCGGCAAAACCGAGGCATCGTCCTGTTCGTAATAGCGCTTGCACAATTCGACGATGGTCCGCCCTGCACGCAGGAACAATTGTTTGCGCTCGGAATGTGTCGCCACCAGCGAGCCGTTGCCCGGCAGCGACAGCCCCAATGCCTCGGTAAGACAGTTCATGGAGTTCGCGGTGAACATGCCTGAACAGGAGCCGCAAGTTGGGCAGGCGGAACGTTCGATTGCCGCCACATCTTCGTCGCTGACTCTGCTGTCTGCCGCGGCTACCATCGCGTCGATCAAATCCAGACCTTTGGACTTTCCCTGCAAGTTCACCTTGCCCGCCTCCATCGGCCCGCCCGAGACAAATACCACCGGTATGTTCAGGCGCATCGCCGCCATCAGCATGCCCGGGGTGATCTTGTCGCAGTTGGAGATGCATACCAGCGCGTCGGCGCAGTGCGCGTTGACCATGTACTCTACAGAGTCCGCGATCAAATCGCGCGAAGGCAGCGAATACAGCATGCCGTCGTGCCCCATGGCGATGCCGTCGTCAACCGCGATCGTATTGAATTCCTTGGCGATGCCGCCTG
>JAJXTT010000218.1 GCA_021783525.1 Pseudomonadota bacterium | reverse complement strand
CCAGCTGGTGCTGACCAGCGAGAACAGCGAACTGCTGGGCCAGTACGCGCTGAAGGTGGGGCAGGAGTTGCGCACGATCCACGGCATCGGCAACGTGGTGTCGAACTCCAGCGTGCTGCGCCCCGAGCTGGTGGTGCGCCCCGATTTTGCCCGCGCGGCCGACCTGGGGGTGACCTCCAGCCAGATCGCCGAAACCCTGCGTGTGGCCACCAACGGCGATTACGACCAGTCGCTGGCCAAACTCAACCTGCCTGACCGGCAACTGCCCATCGTGGTGAAGCTGCGCGACGACGCGCGCCAGGACATCCAGCTGCTGTCGCACCTGGTGGTGCAGGGCTCGCGCGGGCCGGTGCTGCTGGGCAGCGTGGCGAGCCTCAGCATGGAGAGCGGTCCGGCCGAGATCGACCGTTACGACCGCCAGCGCAACATCTCCTTCGAGATCGAGCTGGCAGGGCAACCGCTGGGCAAGGTGCAGGCGGCCGTGCTGGCGCTGCCTTCCATCAAGAACATGCCCGCCGGTGTCGAACTGGCGCCGGTCGGCGATGCGGAGATGATGCAGGAACTGTTCGCCAGCTTCGGCCTGGCGATGTTCACCGGCGTGATGTGCATCTACATCGTTCTCGTGCTCCTGTTCAGGGACTTCATGCAGCCGGCCACGATATTGTGCGCGCTGATACTGTCCGTCCCCGGCGCGTTCCTGGCCTTGTTCCTGACGCACACCGCGATCTCGATGCCGTCGATGATCGGCATCATCATGCTGATGGGGATCGCCACCAAGAACTCCATCCTGCTGGTGGAATACGCCATCGTCTCGCGGCGCGAACGCGGCATGAACCGCAGCGAAGCCTTGCTGGATGCCTGCAAGAAACGCGCACGTCCCATCGTGATGACGACCATGGCGATGGGCGCCGGCATGATGCCGGTGGCGCTCGATCTCGGGGTGGGCGACGGCAGCTTCCGCTCGCCGATGGCGATCGTGGTGATCGGGGGCCTGATCACGTCGACCTTCCTGAGCCTGCTGGTGATCCCGGTGGTGTTCACCTATGTGGATGATCTGATCGAATGGATGCGTTCCCTGGTCAAAAAGTTCGGCATGGCACGGGCCGTGCGTTAATCGTTTAGCCTGACCTGAAGATTGGAGCACGCATTGAAATATTCCGTAGTGACGATGGGCATCCTTCTGGCGCTGGGGGCGCAGTTGCCGGCGCAGGCTGCCGACCTGCTCGACGTCTACCACGCCGCGCAGGGCCAGGACGCGGTATTCGCTTCCGCACGTGCTGCGCGGCAAGCGGGCGAGGAGAAACTGACGCAAGGGCGTTCCCTGTTGCTGCCCAGCGTCACCTTCAACGCGAATACGACCAGCAACGACGTGACGATAGACTACGGAACGGCATCGCCGATCTTTGTCAGCGGGGGCATGAGATACAACACCCACGGCTACGGGATCAATCTGGTGCAGCCGTTGTTCCGCGAACAGAATTGGGCGGCATACAACCAGTCCGAACTGCAGGTGGCGATATCCGAAGCGCAGTTCAAGCTCGCCGAACAGGATGTGATCCTGCGCAGCGCGCAAACGTATTTCGACGTGCTGATCGCCCAGGATACGGTTCAGCTGACTGCGGCGCAGAAATCCGCCATCTCCGAAGAACTGGAACAGGCCAGGAGCAACTTCGAGGTGGGATCGGCGACGGTCACGGACACTTATGAGGCGCAGGCGCGTTACGACCTGATCGTTGCCCAGGAACTGGCCGCCGCCAGCAATCTGGAGATCAAGCGGCGCACCCTGCGGAAATTGACCAACGCCGATGTCAACGAACTGAGCGTGTTGAGTGGCGCATTCGAGCCGGAAACACCCGATCCGGCCGATATTCAGAAGTGGGTGGCCGTTTCGCAGCGGGGAAATTTCCAGATCGTCCAGGCTGAGGCAGCGTATCAATTGGCGGAGCAGGAGGTGGCGCGCGGTCGCGGCGGAAACCTGCCCACGGTCGACCTGGTGGCGAGCTACGGCTCGAGCATCGCGACAGGGGGCGTGTTCGGAGCGACTGATACCCGCAGCACCGCGATAGGCGTGCAGCTCAACATCCCGCTTTTCCAGGGTGGATCGATACAATCCAGATGGCGCGAGGCCGAGGCGAATCGCGAAAGAGCCGGGCAGGACCTGGAAAACGCGCGCCGCAACGTGGAGTTGCAGACCCGCCAGGCCTATCTGGGCGTGGTCAGCGGTATCGCGCAAGTGCGGGCGCTGCAACAGGCATTGACGTCCAGCGAAAGCCTGCTGGACGCCAGCAAGGTGGGCCATGAAGTCGGCGTGCGTACCAATCTGGACGTGCTGAACGCGCAGCAGCAGCTGTTTTCGACCAAACGCGACCTATACCAGGCCCGATACGTTTACCTGCTCAGCCAGCTGCGCCTGAAAGCGGCGGCGGGGAACCTGGCCGAGGCGGATCTTGCCGGCGTCAACCGGTCTCTTCGTTAGACGCAGTAGGTCGAGGTCTTGAGCATCGCCTCGAACTCCTGCGCCGGGAGCGGGTGCGAGAAGAAATGGCCTTGTCCGTAATCGCATCCTGCCGCGGCGAGCAAGTGGCGCTGCGTTGCGGTCTCGATCCCTTCTGCGATCACCTTCAGCCCCAGTTTGTGCGCCATCACGATGATGGCCTCGCATAACGCCATGTCGTCCGAGGTGGCGGTCAGGTTGCGCACGAAACTGCGGTCGATCTTGATGTAATCGATGTCGAATTTCTTGAGATAGGACAGCGAAGAATAACCCGTGCCGAAATCGTCCAGCGCGACCTGGATGCCGGCATCGCGCAAGTCGAGCAGCTTTGCCTGGACGGCATCGGTCGCATCCAGCAGCAAACCCTCCGTGATCTCGATCGAGATGCATTCTCCGGGCAGGCCCAGTTTCTGCAGATGGGGAAGCCATTCCCGGAAATAGTGGTCGTCATTGCGGAACTGGATCGGCGATTTGTTCACGCTGATCTGGAATTCGGGATGGTGTGTCGCGCGCAGGCGCTGCACCTGGACGGCGGCTTCCCTGAACACCCAGTCGCCGATCTCGACGATCATTCCCGACTCTTCCGCCAGCATGACGAACTCGGCCGGGTTGATCAGTCCGCGCGAGGGATGTTGCCAGCGTATGAGTGCCTCGGCCTTGTGGATGCTGCCGCTCCCCATTTCGACGATGGGATGGTAATGCAGGCGGAACTGGTTGCCGGAGAGCGCCCCGCGCAGATCGTTGATCAGGTGCATGCGGTTCAATGCGGCTTCCTGCAGGCCGTGGGTGAAATAGCTGTACCGGTTGCGCCCCGCGCTCTTGGAGGCGTACATGGCCTGATCCGCGTTGCTCATCAGTATTTCCAGGTTGGCAGCGTCGTTGGGGTAGAGCGTGATGCCGATGCTGGCCGAGACATAGGCGGTATCCTTGCCTATCTTGAACGGGGCGACCAGCGCGTCGATGATGGTCTGCGCGATGCGCTCGATGCAGGCCGGGTCGTCCAGTTCGGACAGGATGACGGTGAATTCGTCCCCACCCAGCCTGGCGACAGTGTCCGATTCCCGCACGCATCTGGCGATGCGCTGAGCCGCTTCGGTCAGCAGGATGTCGCCCTTGTCGTGGCCCAGGGTATCGTTGACTTCCTTGAATTTGTCCAGGTCGATGAACATCAGGGCCAGCGGCGATCCGTCGCGGTTGGACTTCCTGATCTCGTGTTCGAGCCTGTCCTGGAACATGCGGCGGTTGGGGAGCGCGGTGAGCGGATCGAAGTTGGCCTGTTTCCAGATGGTCTCTTCCGAACGCTTCTTCTCGGTGATGTCCTGGCTGACGCCGGTCAGCTTGAACTTGAATCCCTGTTCATCGTTCAGCGATTTAAAACGGATCCTCATCCAGCGTATGCTGCCGTCCGCACTCAGGGTGCGCACCTCGGTCTCGACCACGAAATCGGCTTCCCTGGAATCAAGCT
>JAJXTT010000007.1 GCA_021783525.1 Pseudomonadota bacterium | reverse complement strand
TGCCTGGCGACAACGTCAGCATCACGGTGAACCTGATCAACCCGATCGCGATGGAAGAAGGCCTGCGCTTCGCGATCCGCGAAGGCGGTCGTACCGTCGGCGCAGGTGTGGTTGCCAAGATCATCGAGTAAGCATACAATGCGCGCCCTCGCGTGGCTGCGGTCACGCGTTTTCGTTCTTTAAACCAGCGGCAATGCCGCGTAGATGCAAGAGAAGATTATGCAAAGTCAAAAAATTCGCATCCGCCTGAAGGCGTTCGATTACCGTTTGATCGATCAATCCGCGCTGCAAATCGTGGATACGGCAAAACGCACTGGTGCGGTGGTAAAGGGGCCGGTTCCCTTGCCTACCAAGATCGAGCGTTTTGACGTGTTGCGTTCGCCGCATGTGAACAAGACTTCGCGCGATCAATTCGAAATTCGCACCCATCTGCGTTTGATGGACATCGTAGATCCGACGGACAAGACCGTGGACGCGCTGATGAAGCTGGACCTGCCGGCTGGCGTGGATGTGGAAATCAAGTTGCAGTAAAGTAATTCGAGCAGTTTGCAGTACGGATCGGCTGACCAATTGAAGTCAGCCCCTTAATAAAAGGAAAATATAATGAGCTTAGGACTTGTCGGTCGCAAGATTGGCATGACTCGCATCTTTGCTGACGATGGAACATCATTGCCGGTGACAGTGCTGGACGTGTCCAACAATCGTGTTACCCAGATCAAAACCGCTCCAACGGATGGTTACAGTGCAGTGCAGGTTGCGTACGGTGTGCGCCGTGCAAGCCGCGTGACCAAGGCCGCTGCGGGTCATTTCGCCAAAGCTGGCGTCGAAGCCGGCAGTGTGTTGAAAGAATTCACGGCCACGCCAGAACAACTCGCCAGCCTGACTCTCGGCGGAAAAGTCGGTGTGGACCTGTTTCAAGTTGGCCAGAAAGTGGACGTGACGGGCGTAACCATTGGTAAGGGTTATGCCGGAACCATCAAGCGTCACCACTTCAAATCCGGCCGTGCCACGCACGGCAACTCCAAGTCGCACAACGTTCCGGGATCTATCGGCATGGCGCAGGATCCGGGTCGCGTGTTTCCCGGCAAGCGCATGACAGGCCATCTTGGGGACGTTCAGCGTACTGTGCAAAATCTCAAAATCGTTCGTATCGATGCGGATCGTCAGTTGATTCTGGTGATGGGCGCTGTTCCAGGTGCGCCCGGTGGTGACGTGATCGTGCGTCCGGCAGTGAAGGCAGGTGCATAATGGAAATTAAGGTCATCAACGAAAACGGCAAAGCGGGCGCAAGCATCAACGCATCCGACGATCTGTTTGGTCGTGAATACAATGAGACGCTGGTGCATCAGCTGGTTACGGCGTATCAAGCCAATGCCCGTTCTGCCAATAGCAAGCAAAAAGGTCGTAGCGAGATCGCCAAGTCGACGCGCAAGCCGTTTGCTCAAAAAGGTACGGGACGTGCCCGTGCGGGTATGGCATCCAGCCCTCTGTGGCGTGGGGGTGGCAAGATTTTCCCGAATAGCCCTGACCAGAACTACACACAAAAGATCAACCGCAAGATGCATCGCGCGGGCATGGCTTCCATATTTTCGCAACTGGTGCGCGATGGTCGACTAAGTGTGGTCGATGCTCTGTCGATTGACGCGCCCAAGACAAAGTTGCTGGCGCAAAAAATCAAGGCTATGGGTTTGGATCGCGTGCTGATCATCACGGACAGCCTTGACGAGAACCTGTACCTGTCGTCGCGCAATCTGCCGAACGTGCTGGTGGTGGAAGCCCACCAGGCAGACCCGGTCAGCCTGATTCGTTTCCCCAAAGTATTGGTGACACGCGGCGCGATTACAAAAATCGAGGAGATGTTGGCATGAGCGAGCAAAAATTCAATGAAGAGCGTTTGCTGAATATCTTGTTGGCGCCCCAAATCTCCGAAAAGGCAACTTTTGTTGCCGAGAAGAACGAACAGGTGATCTTCCGTGTGGCGTCTGACGCCACCAAGCCGGAAGTCAAGGCGGCGGTAGAAAAGTTGTTCAACGTTACTGTTGATAGCGTTCAGATCAGTAACGTCAAGGGCAAACAGAAGCGTTTCGGCCGCTATATGGGAAGCCGCAAGGACTGGAAGAAGGCCTATGTATGCCTGGCTCCAGGTCAGGAAATCAACTTTGCTGCAAGCGAGCAGGGGTAAAACATGGCACTGATTAAACTCAAACCGACATCACCGGGAACCCGCGCCGTCGTGCGCGTGGTGACGCCGGAGTTACACAAGGGAAAGCCTGAAGCGTCTTTGCTGGAGAAGAAGACCAGAACCGCAGGGCGTAACCATAACGGTCATATCACCACGCGTCACATGGGGGGCGGGCACAAGAAGCACTATCGCCTGGTGGATTTCAAACGCGACAAGGACGGTATTCCTGCCAAAGTGGAGCGTCTTGAATACGACCCGAACCGTAGCGCACACTTGGCATTGCTGGTATATGCGGACGGCGAGCGTCGTTACATTATCGCTCCCAAGGGGATTTTTGCGGGCGCTCTGCTGATGAGCGGTCCTGAAGCGCCAATCAAGGCTGGCAATGCGTTGCCGTTGCGTAACATCCCGGTCGGCTCAACAATCCATGCGATTGAAATGTTGCCTAATAAAGGCGCTCAATTGGCTCGCTCGGCAGGTGCATCCGTGCAATTGCTGGCACGAGAAGGCAGCTATGCTCAATTGCGTTTGCGCTCCGGCGAAATCCGCAAAGTGCACGTCGATTGCCGTGCGACTATTGGTGAAGTGGGTAATGGCGAACATTCTTTGCGTTCCATCGGCAAGGCCGGCGCAAATCGTTGGCGCGGCATTCGCCCGACGGTGCGCGGCGTGGCCATGAATCCCGTCGATCACCCGCACGGTGGTGGTGAAGGCAAGACTGCGGCAGGCCGTCATCCGGTCAGCCCATGGGGTGTGCCGGCCAAGGGCTTCCGCACGCGTCGCAACAAGCGTACTAGCGGCATGATCGTGCGCCGTCGCTTTCAGGTTTAAGGGGTAACAAGATATGGCACGTTCAATTAAAAAAGGCCCGTTCGTCGATCTGCATCTGCTGAAGAAAGTGGAAGCAGTGCGCGCTACCAGCGACAAGCGTCCGGTGAAAACCTGGTCGCGTCGTTCCACCGTGTTGCCCGAGTTCGTCGGTCTGACGATCGCGGTGCACAATGGCAAGCAGCATGTCCCGGTGTACGTTTCCGAGAACATGGTTGGACACAAGCTTGGCGAATTTTCTTTGACCCGCACCTTCAAAGGTCACGCTGCCGATAAAAAAGCAGTCGCCAAGAAATAAGGAGACATGATGAGTACAAAAGCAGTCATCCGCGGTGTTCGCCTGTCGGCACAAAAGGCACGTTTGGTCGCCGACCAGATTCGTGGCCTGCCTGTTGCGCAAGCCCTGAACATCCTGGCGTTCAGCCCTAAAAAGGGCGGTGGCATCATCAAAAAGGCGCTGGATTCCGCCATTGCCAATGCCGAGCATAACGACGGTGCCGACATCGATGAATTGAAGGTCACTACCATCTACGTGGACAAGGGCACTTCTTTGAAACGCATGATCCCGCGTGCTAAAGGCCGCGGTACTGGCATCGAGAAGCAAACCTGCCACATTACGATCACAGTCGGGAGCTAAAGCATGGGTCAGAAAATTCATCCAATTGGATTCCGCCTGAGCGTTCAGAAAAACTGGACATCGAAGTGGTATTCCAACAGCAAGCACTTTTCGGAGTTGCTGCTCAAGGACATTGAGGTACGCGACTTCTTGAAAAAGAAACTGGCTGGTGCAGGCGTCTCCAAGATCGTCATCGAGCGTCCTGCCAAAAATGCCAAGATCACGATTTACACGGCACGCCCCGGCGTGGTGATCGGCAAGAAGGGCGAGGACATCGAATCGTTGCGCAATGAGCTGAAGAAGCGCATGGGCCTGCCAGATGTGGGGCTGAACATCGAGGAAGTGCGCAAACCGGAAGTCGACGCGCAACTGATCGCCGATTCCATTACTCAACAGCTTGAGAAGCGCATCATGTTCCGCCGTGCCATGAAGCGTGCGATGCAGAATGCAATGCGCCTGGGTGCGCAGGGTATCAAGATCATGAGTTCTGGGCGTCTGAACGGGATCGAGATTGCGCGCACTGAGTGGTATCGCGAAGGCCGTGTGCCGTTGCATACCCTGCGCGCGGAAATCGACTACGGCACGTCCGAAGCGCTGACTACCTATGGTTTGATCGGCGTAAAAGTTTGGGTCTATAAGGGCGATCATCAGGCAGGACAGCAGGAAGTTGCTGCCCCAGTCGTTGCTGAGCCGGAAAAGAAAGTAAGAAAGTCGTCGGGAGCTAAGCATGCTACAGCCAGCTAGAAGAAAGTACCGCAAGGAACAAAAGGGCCGCAATACCGGTGTTGCGACGCGCGGCAACAAGGTCAGTTTCGGCGAGTTTGGTCTCAAGGCCGTAGGTCGCGGTCGCTTGACGGCACGCCAGATTGAAGCGGCACGTCGTGCCATGACGCGCCATATCAAGCGCGGCGGGCGTATCTGGATCCGTATTTTCCCGGACAAGCCAATTTCCAAGAAGCCGGCCGAAGTTCGTATGGGTAACGGCAAGGGGAGTCCAGAGTACTACGTCGCCGAGATTCAGCCGGGAAAGATGCTGTACGAAATGGATGGCGTGGATGAAGTATTGGCGCGCGAGGCGTTCCAGTTGGCGTCTGCCAAGCTGCCGATCGCCACGACATTCGTAGTTAGACAGGTGGGGGCATGATCATGAAGTCAAGCGAACTGAAGAACAAGTCGGTGGCCGATTTGCAGCAAGAGTTGCTGTCCCTGAGCAAGGAGCAATTCGGCTTGCGTATGCAAGTGGCGACTCAGCAATTGAGCAATACAAGCCAATTGACGAAGGTGCGCCGCAACATCGCGCGAGTGAAAACGGTATTGACCGAGAAGGGTGTGCAGCAATGAGTGCAACGAATCTGAAACGTGCGTTGACCGGGACTGTAGTCAGCAACAAGATGGACAAGACTGTCACTGTGCTGGTCGAGCGAAAAGTCAAGCACCCGGTGCTCGGCAAGGTGGTGCGTGTCTCCAAGAAATACCATGCGCACGACGAGAATAATGAGTTTAATCAAGGCGATGTTGTCACCATTGAGGAGACTCGTCCGTTGTCCAAGACTAAGTCCTGGCGCGTGTCAAAATTGCTGGAAAAAGCTGGCGAAGCATAATTTATCAATTAAAGCTTGTGCATTTAGACAAGTTTGCATAGAATGCGCGGCTTCGTTTCACCGTCGCTTTGTGGCGGCCTAACCCGAACGGGTTCCAAAACTAGCCGCCGCAGGCGGACAAAGTTGGAGATTGAAAAATGATACAAATGCAGTCTGTTTTGAATGTTGCCGATAATACTGGCGCGCGTTCCGTTATGTGCATCAAGGTGCTTGGCGGCTCCAAGCGTCGCTACGCTGGCGTTGGCGACGTGATCAAGGTGAGCATCCGTGATGCGGCTCCGCGCTCTCGCGTCAAGAAGGGCGAAGTTTACAGCGCTGTGGTGGTGCGTACTGCCAAGGGTGTGCGTCGCTCGGACGGATCTTTGATCAAATTCGACGGCAATGCAGCCGTGTTGTTGAATAACAAGCTGGAACCGATCGGTACCCGTATCTTTGGGCCGGTGACTCGTGAATTGCGCAACGAGCGCTTCATGAAGATCGTCTCTCTGGCACCGGAAGTGCTGTAATCGGCAGTCGAGGATAAATCATGAACAAGATTAAAAAGAACGACGATGTAATCGTCATCGCTGGCAAGGATAAGGGAAATCGCGGTAGCGTATTGAGCGTGCTGGATAACGACCGTGTCCTGGTGGCTGGCATCAATAAAGTCAAGAAGCACCAGAAGCCGAATCCGGTAAAGGGCACGACGGGTGGTATCGTTGAAATAGAAAAACCTGTCCACATTTCCAATATCGCCATCTATAACGCGACCACCAAAAAGGCGGACCGTGTTGGCGTCAAACTGTTGGAGGACGGTCGCAAAGTGCGCGTGTTCAAGTCCAGCGGCGAAGTGATTGCGTAAGGGGTAAGAGCATGGCTCGTTTATACGACTACTACAAAAAAAATGTAACCGAACAGCTGATGAAGCAGTTTGGCTACAAATCCGTGATGGAAGTGCCGCGCATCGAGAAGATCACCCTGAACATGGGTGTGGGTGAAGCGGTTGCGGACAAGAAGGTGATGGATCACGCCGTTAGCGATATGCAGAAGATCGCTGGTCAAAAACCGGTGGTGACAAAGTCCAAGAAATCGATCGCGGGTTTCAAGATTCGCGAGAACTATCCGGTTGGCTGCAAGGTGACATTGCGCCGGGAGCGTATGTATGAATTTCTGGATCGCCTGGTAACGGTTGCCATTCCCCGTATTCGCGACTTCCGTGGTATTTCCGGGAAGTCGTTTGACGGTCGCGGCAACTACAACATGGGCATCAAGGAACAGATCATTTTTCCCGAAATCGAGTACGACAAGATCGATGCATTGCGTGGTATGAACATCACGATCACGACCACGGCGAAGACTGACGAAGAGGCCAAGGCGCTTCTGTTGGCATTCAAATTCCCATTGAAGAACTGAGGGCGATATGGCTAAGATTGCTGTGATCAACCGCGAGCAAAAGCGCCGCGAAACGGTGAAGAAATTCGCTGCCAAGCGCGCCGCCTTGCTGGCAATCATTACAAATGTTTCGTTGAGCGAAGAAGAGCGCTTTGCTGCACGTCAAAAATTGCAGGCGCTGCCGCGCGACTCAAGCCCGGTACGTTTGCGTAACCGCTGTGCGTTGACCGGTCGTCCACGTGGAGTGTTCAGTAAGTTCGGTTTGGGACGTACCAAGTTGCGTGAGTACGCGATGCGCGGCGAAATCCCAGGTGTAGTCAAGGCAAGCTGGTAAGGGTGAATCTATGAGTATGAGTGATCCTATCTCCGACATGTTGACGCGTATTCGTAACGCGCAAATGGCGGAAAAATTAACGGTATCGATGCCTTCTTCCAAGATCAAGGCGGCGATTGCCAAGGTGTTGCTGGACGAAGGCTACGTGGAAGGTTTCAAAGTCGTCGATCATGATGGCAAGCCAACGCTGGAAATCGGCCTGAAGTATTACGCCGATCGTCCTGTGATCGAAAAGATTCAGCGCGTAAGCCGGCCGGGTCTGCGTGTATATAAGGGCAGCGAAGACATACCGCGCGTGATGAACAATCTGGGTATCGCCATCGTTTCCACCTCCAAGGGTCTGATGACGGACCGCAAGGCACGCGCCAACGGTATCGGCGGCGAAGTGCTTTGTATCGTGGCGTAAGGGGGGGGGTATGTCTAGAGTAGCTAAAAATCCAGTTGTTGTTCCGTCCGGTGTCGAGGTGACGGTAGCGGCCGACAAAATTTCCATGAAGGGCCCGTTGGGCACCCTGACCCAGGTGTTGAAGGGTAACGTGAAGGTGGAGCGCGAGGGCGACAAGCTGTTGTGCAAGGCTACCGACGACAGCGCGCACGCCGATGCGATGTCGGGCACGTTACGTGCGTTGCTGGCCAATATGGTCGCGGGGGTAAGCAAGGGCTTTGAGCGCAAACTGACGCTGGTTGGCGTGGGCTATCGCGCGCAAGCTGCGGGCGATTCGCTCAACCTGACCCTGGGCTTTTCGCACCCCGTGGTGCACAAGATGCCCAAGGGTGTAAAAGTCGCAACGCCCACCCAGACCGAGATCGTGTTGACCGGTTCGGACAAGCAACAAGTCGGTCAAGTCGCTGCCGAGATTCGTGCATATCGTGAGCCTGAGCCCTACAAGGGGAAGGGTGTGCGCTATTCCGACGAAGTGGTGATCCTGAAAGAAACCAAGAAGAAATAATCGAGGTTGATATGTTGAATAAGAATGAAGCGCGTCTGCGCAGATCACGCAAAACCCGTGCAAGAATCGCTGAACAAAAGACAGTTCGTCTGGCGATTCATCGCACCAACCTGCATATCTATGCACAAGTGATCTCCGCGGACGGTGGCAAGGTGCTGGTAAGTGCCTCCACACTGGAAGCGGAAGTGCGCAAGGCTGTCGGAAACGGCGGCAATGCCGCCGCCGCCGCGGCCGTAGGCAAGCGTATCGCCGAAAAGGCCAAGATCGCAGGTGTGAGAGCAGTTGCATTCGACCGTTCCGGCAACAAGTACCATGGTCGCATCAAGGCGCTGGCAGATGCCGCGCGCGAACATGGCTTGCAGTTCTAATCTGGGGTGAATCATGGCTAAAGCACAACAAGGCAAGAATCAGCAGCAAGAGGACAAAGGCGACGGCCTCATCGAGAAGATGATACACGTCAACCGCGTGACCAAGGTGGTGAAGGGCGGCCGTATCATGGGCTTCGCTGCGTTGACCGTGGTTGGCGATGGCGATGGCCGTATCGGCATGGGCAAGGGCAAATCGAAAGAAGTGCCGGTGGCAGTGCAGAAGGCGATGGAAGAATCCCGCCGCAAGCTGGTTAAAGTGAACCTGAAAGAAGGCACTTTGCACCACGCGGTGATCGGTCGTCACGGTGCCGCAAAGGTATACATGCAGCCAGCATCCGAAGGTACCGGCATTATCGCGGGTGGTGCTATGCGTGCCGTATTCGAGGCGGCTGGTGTGCGCAACGTCTTGGCAAAATGCATCGGTTCCAGCAATCCCTACAACGTCGTGCGTGCCACGCTCAACGGTTTGAAGGCTCTGAATTCGCCGGCCGAGATCGCTGCAAAGCGCGGCAAGAGCGTAGAAGAAATCACGGGGTAAGTCATGGCAAAAGCTAAAACGGCGCAAGCCAAAACATTGAAGGTGACGCTGGTAAGAAGCATTATCGGCACCAAGGAGTCTCATCGCGCCACTGTGCGCGGCTTGGGGCTGCGTCGCATGCATCATACCGTCGAAGTGGAAGATACTCCGGCAGTACGCGGCATGATTAACAAAGTGTACTACCTGGTCAAGTGCGAGGCGTAAATGCAACTCAATCAAATTAAACCTGCCGAAGGTTCAAAGCATGCCAAGCGTCGCGTAGGTCGCGGCATCGGCTCCGGTCTGGGCAAAACCGCAGGTCGTGGTCACAAGGGTCAGAAATCGCGTTCAGGCGGTTTCCACAAAGTCGGTTTTGAAGGCGGTCAAATGCCGTTGCAGCGCCGTCTGCCCAAACGCGGTTTCGTTTCGTTGACGCGCAATGACACGGCGCAAGTGCGCTTGTCCGATCTGGAGAAGTTGCCGGTTGACTCGATTGACCTGTTGGTTCTGAAACAAGCGGGTGTCGTGCCAGCTACGGCTTTGAGCGCCAAGGTTGTTCTGGCCGGCGAGATCAAACGTGCTGTCAAGTTGCAGGGGCTGTTGTTGACCAAGGGTGCACGTGCCGCAGTGGAAGCTGCAGGCGGCAGCATCGCGGAATAAGGGCGGTCCGTGAACAAAGCGGTGAGCAAAGGTAAGTACGGTGATCTGGGGCAGCGCCTCTGGTTCTTGTTGCTTGCATTGATTGTGTACCGGATCGGGGCGCATATCCCCGTTCCAGGAATCGATCCGAATGTGCTGGCGGACCTGTTCAAGTCGCAAAAAGGCGGCATTCTGGGCATGTTCAACATGTTCTCGGGTGGCGCGTTGTCCCGCTTCACTATATTTGCGTTGGGCATCATGCCGTACATTTCGGCTTCCATCATCATGCAGCTGGCAGCTATTGCCGTGCCTCATTTGGAACAGCTGAAAAAAGAAGGTGAGGCAGGGCGCCGCAAGATTACGCAGTACACGCGTTACGGCACATTGGTGTTGGCGCTGTTCCAGGCGTTTGGTATCTCCGTGGCATTACAGTCGCAGGCGGGTCTGGTGTTGCACCCGGGTTCGATGTTTCAGATGACTACTGTGATTACCCTGGTGACCGGAACGATGTTCCTGATGTGGTTGGGTGAACAGATCACAGAGCGCGGCTTGGGTAACGGCATTTCGCTGATTATTTTTGCTGGTATTGCGGCTGGCTTGCCGCATGCAATCGGCAACACGCTTGAGATGGCGCGTACCGGCGCATTCTCGATACCGCTGGTGCTGACCTTGCTGATTGGTGCTGTACTTGTGACTGCGTTGGTGGTTTTTGTTGAGCGTGGTCAGCGCAAGATCCTGGTGAACTATGCAAAGCGGCAAGTAGGCAACAAGGTATATGGCGGGCAAAGTTCCCATCTGCCATTGAAGCTGAACATGGCTGGCGTTATACCGCCAATATTTGCGTCGAGCATAATCCTGTTCCCGGCGACGGTGGCGGGCTGGTTTGGTTCCGGGCAGAACATGACATGGTTGAAGGATGTGAGCGAGAAATTGTCGCCCGGACAGCCTATTTACGTGTTGTTCTATGCGTCAGCCATCGTGTTCTTCTGTTTCTTCTATACGGCGCTGGTATTCAGCCCGAAAGAAACGGCCGACAATTTAAAGAAGAGCGGCGCGTTTTTGCCGGGCATCCGTCCCGGAGAACAGACTGCGAAGTATGTAGAGAAGATCATGTTGCGCCTGACTCTGGTTGGTGCGGTATACATCACCTTGGTATGTTTGTTGCCTGAGTTTCTGGTAGTGAAATGGAACGTGCCATTCTATTTTGGAGGGACATCTCTGCTGATTCTGGTGGTGGTGACTATGGATTTTATGGCGCAGGTGCAGTCTTACATGATGACGCACCAGTATGAGAATCTGTTGAAGAAGGCCAATTTTAAGGCCGGGATCACGCGATAGATGGCAAAGGAAGACGTCATCCAGATGCAGGGTGAGGTTGAAGAGTCCCTGCCTAACGCGACTTTCCGGGTGAAGTTGGAAAATGGCTTTGTTGTTCTGGGCCATATTTCCGGCAAGATGCGTATGCATTACATACGGATACTGCCTGGAGACAAGGTGACGGTGGAAGTATCACCCTATGATTTGAGCAAGGCGCGCATCGTATTCCGTGCCAAGTAAGTTGAGAGAAGCAAGGAGAAGCAAATGAAAGTGCAAGCGTCCGTGAAAAAGGTGTGCCGTAACTGCAAGATCGTGCGGCGCAATCGTGTGGTTCGTGTGATCTGCAGTAGCGATCCACGCCACAAACAGCGCCAGGGTTGATTGAGTTAAATCGCCTCTGGATGGTACAATTTACGACTTTTGAATAAATAGGGTAGCTGCATGGCTCGTATTGCCGGTGTAAACATTCCAAACCATCAACACGCCGAGATCGCATTGACTGCGATCTATGGCATCGGTCGCACTCGTGCGCAGCAGATTTGTGCTGCAGCCGGAGTCGTCACCTCCACCAAGGTTAAGGATATCAGCGATTCCGATATGGAAAAGCTGCGCGACGAAGTCGCCAAGTTCACGGTGGAAGGCGATCTGCGTCGCGAAATTTCCATGAACATCAAGCGTTTGATGGATCTTGGCTGCTACCGCGGCCTGCGCCATCGCCGCGGATTGCCGTGCCGTGGTCAGCGTACCCGCACCAATGCACGTACCCGAAAAGGACCGCGCAAGTCCATCGCCGGCGCGAAGAAGTAATCAAGTAGAGGATCGAAGACATGGCAAAGCCCAGCACGAGAGTGCGCAAGAAAGTTAAGAAGAACGTCGCCGAAGGTATTGCGCACGTTCATGCCTCATTTAATAACACCATCGTGACAATCACGGATCGTCAGGGCAACACCCTGGCCTGGTCTACGAGTGGCGCGCAGGGGTTCAAGGGTTCACGCAAGAGTACCCCGTTTGCGGCGCAGATTGCTGCCGAAACAGTGGGCAAGTCTGCCGTTGAATGCGGCGTCAAGAATCTGGAAGTTCGCATCAAGGGGCCAGGTCCGGGTCGCGAATCCGCAGTGCGTGCTTTGAACGCCGCAGGTTTCAAAATAACAAGCATTTCGGATATCACGCCGGTACCGCACAACGGTTGCCGTCCTCCGAAAAAGCGTCGTATCTAAGGAGCATAGATCTTGGCTAGAAATCTTGATGCAAAGTGCCGTCAGTGCCGTCGTGAAGGCGAGAAACTGTTTCTCAAGGCAGAAAAGTGCTTTACCGACAAGTGCTCGGTAGAGCGTCGTGCCTATCCGCCCGGTCAGCATGGTCAGAAAAAGAACCAGCGTCAGTCCGAATACGGCGGGCAACTGCGCGAAAAGCAAAAGTTGCGTCGTATCTACGGCATGATGGAAGGCCAATTCCGCCTGACTTACAAACGCGCCGAACAATCCCGCGGCATCACCGGCGAAAGCTTGCTGCAGATGCTGGAGTCCCGCCTGGACAACGTATCGTATCGCATGGGTTTCGGTGCTTCACGCTCCGAAGCGCGCCAGGTTGTGCGTCACAACGCCATTCTGGTTAACGGCAAGCGCGTCAACATCCCGTCTTACCAGGTACGTCCGGGCGATGTGGTTGAAGTCGCTGAAAAATCCAAGAATCAGTTGCGCGTGAAAGCGGCTGTACGGGCGGCTGAGCAACGCGGCTTCCCGGAATGGCTCGAAGTCGATACCAAGGCATTCAAGGGGACGTTCAAGGCGGTTCCGCAACGTTCCGAATTGCCTGCGACGATCAACGAGCATCTCGTGGTCGAGTTGTATTCCAAGTAATCCACGCGGAGTAGGATATGTCTAACAATAATTTGTTGAAACCTCGCATCATCGATGTGCAGCGCACTTCCGCCACACAGGCAAGGGTGGTGATGGAGCCGTTCGAGCGCGGCTATGGACACACGCTGGGCAATGCCCTGCGTCGCGTTCTGTTGTCGTCCATGCCCGGCTACGCTGTGACCGAAGTCAAGATTGCGGGTGTGTTGCACGAATACTCATCGATCGACGGCGTGCAGGAAGACGTGGTCGAGATTCTGCTGAACCTGAAAGGTTTGGTCCTGAAATTGCACAATTCGCGCGAAGCGACTTTGCATCTGCGCAAGTCCGGCGCGGGCGTAGTGACGGCTGCCGACATCGAAGTTGGCGCCGACACAGAAGTCATCAATCCGAATCATGTCATCGCCCACTTGGCGGCTGGCGGCAAACTGGATATGGAAATCAAGGTTGAGCAGGGTCGCGGTTATGTTTCCGCCATCTCGCGCTTGCAGCCCGGTGCGACTCGTCCGGTTGGGCATATCGCCATAGACGCCTCGTTCAGTCCGGTTTCCCGCGTCAGCTACGCGGTTGAGAGTGCACGCGTTGAGCAGCGCACAGACCTCGACAAGCTGATCATGGACATCGAGACCAACAGCGCGATCGATCCCGAAGAAGCCATCCGTTATGCAGCGCGCATTCTGATGGATCAGCTCTCCGTGTTTGCCGCACTGGAAGGGACGCCGGCACCGGTTGAAAAGCCGCAGACTCCAAAAGTCGATCCGATGCTGTTGCGTCCGGTCGACGATCTGGAACTGACCCCGCGCTCTTCCAACTGCCTCAAGGCTCAGAGCATCCATTACATCGGCGATCTGATCCAGAACACCGAAGCAGATCTGTTGCGCACCCCGAACCTGGGCCGCAAGTCGCTCAACGAAATCAAGCAAGTGCTGGCCGAACACGGCCTGTCGCTGGGCATGAAGTTGGAAAACTGGACGGCAATGTCCGAGAAATAAGCTTCTTCAGCCGTAAGGCTGGAAGCAAGAGAGGAAAATCATGCGTCACCGTTTAGGACTTAGAAAACTTAACCGCACCAGCAGCCACCGCTTGGCGATGTTGCGCAACATGACCGTTTCGCTGCTGCGTCACGAAGTCATCAAGACTACCCTGCCGAAGGCCAAGGAACTGCGCCGCGTCGCCGAACCTATCCTGACATTGGGCAAGAATCCCAGCCTGGCCAATCGCCGTTTGGCGTTTGCACGTCTGCGCGACCGTGATATCGTCACCAAGCTGTTCGACGAACTCGGCCCGCGCTACGCAGCCCGCAATGGCGGCTATTCTCGCATCCTCAAGTTCGGCTTCCGCAAGGGCGACAATGCTCCGATGGCGCTGGTCGAACTGCTGGACCGTCCGGCAGATGCGCAACCGGTAGACGCAGGCGAGTAAGCTTCAGTCGCTGCAAGCAACATTAAGCTAAACAAGGCCGGATCTGATCCGGCCTTGTTGTTTTTCAGAACGGTTCAGGAGAACCAGCGCAAGAAGGCGGCACCGGATATTGCCGTGATGGCCAGTACGGATGACGAAACCCAGGCGTTGCTCTTGCCCTGCTCAGTCCAGCGACGGCTTTGCCAGAGGTAAGCTGCGAGCAGCAAAATCCCCAACGTCGCGCACACCATCTTGATTGCCAAAGCGTCGACGGCAATACCCGAAATGTCCGGCAGTTGGTGGTAAAAATGGTAAGTGACCATACCGAAGGTGGCGCCGCTTACGGCTTGCGTTACCCAGCCGATCAGCACCAGATTGGCCAACCGCCGCCGCATCAGGTCATCTCGCAACCGTGTTGCGATTACCGACCCGCCCACTGTCGCAACAGCACCGAAGTTATGCACAACCTGAATTACACTGTAGCTCAGATTCTGTGCAGCGCTCATTGTGCAGTGACGTCTACGCAGCTTTCCACGCCAGTCGGCGCATGTGAAGTCGTATTGACGGTCAGGCAGACATGGTGCTTGCCGGCGGGCAATGGATCGAGCTCAGCGGTCCCTTTGGTCTGGCGCAACACGTCCACACGTTTGCCATCGACATAGAGATGCAGGTGATCTCCGTTAGGGCCGAGCATGGCAGTGTAAGTGACTGGCACCTTGTCTTTGGCGTTGACCATGGCACCATTGGAGGGACTGCTGATCGTGATGGAACCGTCTGCTGCGTAGGCCTGACTCCACAAGAGAGTCAGGAGAAGGGGAGCTAACATCTTGATGTTCATGATCGTTCTCCTTTAGATTTGGTTGTTGGAGCAAACGCGGCAATTATCTAACAATAACCGACAATAGTTGTCAAGTAACAATTGGCGACCGGGATTAGGCGTAAATGCCGAGGCCGGATTAAATCCGGCCCCGGTGCATTTGATTCGGAATCAGTAGGGTTTCTTCCCTACCCAGTTGCCTGGCGGCTGATATTGGCAGACCCAGATCTGGTCGTGCGAGTCCTCGCATATGGCGACTGCGCAACCGACCGTGGTTGTGGTCTTCCAGACGAGCTGCGTGTAATGCCCGCACATCTTGCCTTTCGTGCAGCTATTACTCTTGTAGTTGTAGTTCGAGCGCTCGCTACCCCAGTCATCCACCACTGTATTCGGCCCGACCTTTTGCAGTTCGCGCCTGCCATCCGACCATTGCACCGCGCTTGCCCAGAACAGGTTCTCGCCGTAGCGCCCGTTCGGCTTGCTGTGCTGCATCCGGCAATGGTTGTCCTGTTTCAGGTGGTTCGCCCATTCCTGGGCCGAGGCGGCAAGGTCGGTCGAATAGGAGAGCGGCGGAGCGCCGACAGTCTTGCGCCAGCGGTTATGAGCGGAAACCATTTCATTCGCGTCAAAATCTTGCGCCTGCGCCAATGAGGCGGATAAAAGAACGCAGGCAAACAAACCGCGTTTCATCATTTACCCAGCAGTTTTTGCAGGTATGGCCCCGTCACGCTTTCCGGGTTTGCCGCGATATCTTTGGGTGAGCCCTGCGCCACGATACGGCCACCGCCATTCCCGCCTTCCGGTCCCAGATCGATGACCCAGTCGGCAGTCTTGATCACATCCAGATTATGTTCGATGACCACCACCGTATTGCCTTGGTCACGCAGCGTGTGAATGACCTTAAGCAGCATGGCGATATCGTGGAAGTGCAGGCCGGTAGTCGGCTCGTCGAGGATATACAGCGTGCGTCCTGTGTCCCGTTTGGAGAGCTCCAGCGAGAGCTTGACGCGCTGTGCTTCGCCACCGGACAGGGTGGTCGCACTCTGCCCGAGCGTGATGTAACCCAGGCCCACGTCGAGCAGCGTTTTCAGCTTGCGCGCGAGGATAGGCACGGCGGAAAAGAATTCGTGGGCCTGCTCCACCGTCATCTCGAGCACCTGGTGGATGTTCTTGCCCTTGTACTGCACTTCCAGCGTCTCCCGGTTGTAGCGGTGGCCATGGCACACGTCGCACGGCACGTACACGTCGGGCAGGAAGTGCATCTCCACCTTGATCACGCCGTCGCCCTGGCAGGATTCGCAGCGTCCGCCCTTGACGTTGAAAGAGAAACGTCCCGGCCCGTAGCCGCGCTCGCGCGACATGGGAACGCCGGAGAACAGGTCGCGTATCGGTGTGAACAGCCCGGTGTAAGTCGCGGGGTTGGATCGAGGCGTGCGTCCGATGGGCGACTGATCGACGTTGATGACCTTGTCGAAGAACTCAAGGCCTTCAATCTCCGCGTAAGGTGAGGGCTCGGCATTGCTGCCGTACAGATGCTTCGCCACGGCGTGATACAGGGTGTCATTGATGAGTGTGGACTTGCCCGAGCCGGACACGCCGGCGACGCATACCAGCAGACCGACAGGCAGGTCGAGCGTGACGTCCTTCAGGTTGTTGCCGCAGGCGCCGACGATCTTCAGCCTGCGCTCGGGATCAGGCTTGCGATACTTCTTCGGCGCTTCGATACTGCGCCGTCCGGACAGGTAATCGCCGGTGAGCGATTGAGGGTTGGCGCATACTTCCTCGGGCGTGCCCTGCGCCACGACCTTGCCGCCATGCTCGCCGGCGCCGGGGCCCATATCCACCACGTAATCGGCGGTCAGGATGGCATCCTCGTCATGCTCAACCACGATCACGCTATTGCCCATATCGCGCAGGCGCTTCAGCGTGGCCAGCAGGCGGTCGTTGTCGCGCTGATGCAGGCCGATGGAAGGCTCATCCAGCACATACATCACACCCGTGAGTCCCGAGCCGATCTGCGATGCCAGGCGAATGCGCTGCGCTTCGCCCCCGGAGAGCGTCTCGGCCGATCGATCCAGGGAAAGATAGTCCAGACCCACGTTGTTCAGGAAAGTCAGGCGGCTGGCGATCTCCTGCACGATCTTCTCGGCAATGGCCTGCTTGTTGCCGGGCAGCGTCACGTTCTGGAAAAACGTCAGCGCCTGCTTTAGCGCCAACGCGCTGAGCTCATAGATGGTGTGGTCGGCCACGCGCACATTTCGCGCCTCGATACGCAGACGGGTGCCGTTGCAGTCCGGGCAGGTGCAGCCGTTGAGGTATTTCGCCAGCTCCTCGCGCACCGTGGGCGAGTCCGTCTCCTTGTAGCGCCGCTCCAGATTGTTGACGATGCCTTCGAAGGGATGCTCGCGCATCATTTTCTTTCCGCGTTCGTTCAGGTACTGGAAAGGGATCTCTTCGCGCCCGCTGCCGTAAAGCACGACCTTTTGAATCTTCTCGGGCAGGCTTTCGAACGGACGCTCCAGGTCGAAATCGTAATGCTTCGCCAGGCTGTCCAGCATCTGGTAATAGAACTGGTTGCGCCTGTCCCAGCCCTTGATCGCGCCGCCGCTCAGCGAGAGCGATGGAAAAGCCACGATGCGTTTCGGATCGAAGAA
>JAJXTT010000217.1 GCA_021783525.1 Pseudomonadota bacterium | reverse complement strand
ATGGGGCGTTCATGAACAGCGTAGACAGACTACTGGTCCGGCACGGCGCAGCATTGACGCCGTTCGGGCTGAGCCCTGTCGAACTTGCCCATTTACCTGTCGGCAATCTCAAGGCGAACGGCCTTGCTCGGCATTTCCTTAAAATAATCAATAATCAGTCGTATTGATCGCCGGCAATGCTTCACGATGCGACTGCCTGGTCGCACAGGGCGATCCGGTTTTGGCGATACATCAATTGACTAAAATCGTCGGGCAAGGTTGAATGCCGTTGCTTGCCTGCAGGGAGGCGATCATTGAGCGTATTTGGCACCGGGAAAGGTTGCTTTGCAGACGACCGCCGTTCAGTGCCTGCAGTCAGTTTAGAGTCGTCCGTACGTAGCAACTGGTAAAGAAAAGGGGGAAGACAATGAGGGGGCACAGTTACGCGGGGGCATCTGCCTCGGTGCCGTTGCGCAATTCAGCAATGCAAATTCCAGAATACCCGGCACCAAAGTTCGGTCTGTCGAGGTCTCGCTCGGCGAAGCCGACAACCCGATATGGCGGCCTGCCAGAGCCGATGTCCTGTGTTTGACGCGCCGACGATGCGCAGGAGGGGCCTGCTGTCGGTGGTGCTGGCGGTGTGCATGACGCACGGTGCCAGTGTGTTCGCCGCACCGGACGAGATCCAGGTTTACACCGAGGAGATGAACGATCCCGGCAAGTTCGGCCTGGAGCAGCACATCAACTACACGGTCCATGGAACGCAGACGCCCGAATATCCGGGTCAGATGACCACCAATCATGTTTTGCAGGCGACTCCCGAATTTTCTTACGGGATCACCAAGAATCTGGAAGCCGGTCTGTATATACCGTTCGCTTTTGCGCCTGGAGGCAACGCTTTCCTGAATGCATTGCGTGTGCGCCTGAAATACATTGCGCCACGGTCGAGCGACGAGAATATGTTCTATGGCGTGAACGTGGAGGTTGGCCGCGATACTTTGCGCGTATCGGACAGTATTTCGACCATGGAGATCAGGCCGATCATTGGCTATCGCGATGCGCGGTGGCTGGTAAGCTTCAATCCGATTCTGAATCTCGGGTTGGCCAGCAACGTGAGCCGACTGCCTCAGTTCGAGCCGGCCCTGAAGCTGACGCACCGCGTCGAAGAGGGTGTGCGCGGGGGATTCGAGTATTACGGGACATACGGCGCCCTGAATCAGCCCTTGCCTTCAGATCAACGCGGCCATACGTTGTACGCGGTGACGGATGTCGATATCCGGGGCTTCGTTGCAAACTTCGGTATCGGGCGCGGCTTTGTGAATGCGACGGATCCCTGGGTGGTCAAGGCGATCCTGGAAGTGCCGTTCGAATAGTTTCAATCGGGCAGGTCACCTGCCAGCAGCGCCCGCTCTGTTTCTTCCAGGTAGCACCATTCTCCTGCCGCCAATCCCAGGGTTTCGAGCTTGAGCCTGCCGATTTCTGAGCGGTGCAATGCCGCACAGTGGTTGCCTGCCGCAGCCAGCATGCGCTTCACCTGATGGTACTTTCCCTGTTCGAGCACGATCTTCAGTGTATGCGTATCCAGTCTCTCGCAGATGACGGCGGATAGCGGGGCCGGCTCATCATGCAGCTTTACGCCCTCCAATAGCTGCCCGATGAGTTGTGGCGTTACCGGATCTTGCGTAGTGGCGACGTAGACTTTCGGGATGTGGCGCTTGGGGGAAGACTGGGCGTGGATGAAGGCGCCATCGTCCGACATCAGCAGCAGGCCGGTGGTGTCGTGGTCGAGACGGCCGACAGGCTGCACGTCGCGCAGTGCGAACTGCTCCGGCAGCAGTGAAAGCACGCCCGGGTGGTGGCTGGGCTTGCGCGAGCATTCGTAGTCCGCGGGTTTGTTCAGCGCGATGTACACGCGTTCACGATATTTCCAGGGTTCGCCATACACGCTGAATCCGAGGCCGTCGGTTTCAAAGGGGGCTTTGGTGTCGGCGACGGAGACGCCGGCGACGCTCACCTCACCCTCTTCGATCAGTTCACGGCACCACTTGCGCGTACCGAACCCCTGCGACTGCAGGATGCGGTCGAGGGGAAGCTTGCTCATTCCGGCCCGGTGCTCAGGCGATGCTGCATGCTTCGGCGAACTCGAATCGGGGGCTGCGCGGATAGACGCCCTTTGCATCGCCGTAGCCGAGGTTGCAGAGGAAGTTGGATTTCACATTCGTTCCCGCGAAGAACAGCTGGTCCACCGCCGCGTTGTCGAAGCCGGACATCGGCCCGCAGTCGAGGCCCAGCGCGCGTGCGGCGAGGATGAGGTAGGCGCCTTGCAGGGTGCCGTTGCGGAAAGCGGTGATGTCCGAAAGTGCGGCATTGCTCTCGAACATGCCGCGTGCGCCAGGGATGGGCGGGAAGAGCTTGGGCAGTTGCTCGTAAAAGCGCGTGTCGTAGCCGATGATGGCGGTGACCGGCGCGGCCATGGTCTTGGCACGGTTGCCTTCCATCAGCGCAGGATTGAGTTTTTCTTTTGCCGCTTTGGATTTGACGAACACGACGCGCATCGGACTGCAGTTCATCGAGGTGGGAGCCATGCGCAATGTCTCATAGAGGCTGTGCAGCAATTCGTCCGAAACCGGTTTGTCCTGCCAGGCGTTATGGGTATGTGCTTCGAGAAAAAGCTGATCGAAAGCGGCCGGGGTCAATGGTGTGCCTGACATGGTGAACTCCTGTGAGAGATTGAGTGGAAGCGACCCGCCTAGTTTAAACGAAAACAGGCCACTGTTACTTGGGGGCGACGTCGGGAAGATTGGGATGCTGGTCGTGCATGACGATGCGCGAGACGAACCAGATCGCCAGCAGGTTCGCCGCTACCGCCACGTAACCCACCCATTGATAGTGAACGACCATGCCCGCGCTGTCCTGCGTGATGATGAAGCCCCCCAGCGCGGTGGCGAGACCCATTGCGAAGGACTGCACGGTGGCATTGAGCGACATGAAGGTGCCGCGCAGCCGGGGCTGGGCGGACGAGGTGATGATCGCCATCGCCGGAATGAACCGGCCCGAAACCAGGATGAAGAAGGGCGTGGTCGCGGCCAGCCACATCCAGAGTGGCGAGGCGCCGATATGCGTCACCACCAGCAGGGGAAACATGGCCGCGATGGCGATCAGGCGATAGACCCGGATCTTGCCGTGCAAATCGGCCCAGCGCCCGATGATGCGCGCGGTGAAGAAAGTCGCGGCTCCGCCGGCGAGGTATACGAAGGGGATGTCCTGTTGCGGGATGCCCACGTTGCCCACGGCATATACCGTGATGTAAGGGATGACCGTAAAGCCGGAGAAGATGAGCAGCGCGGAAAAGAACAGCGCGCGCAGATGGTTGGCGTCGCGCAATACCGCGAACATCGCGCTGAACGGGTGCGCCCGTTTCTCGGCGCTGATGTGATGGCGCAACTCGGGCAGGACACGTCGGCCGACAAATATGAACACCACAACCAGGGCCGCAATAAAGACGAACGGCGCACGCCACTGCAGGTTGTTCGCCAGCCACAGCGATAGCGGAACGCCGGCAACGGTGGACAGGGAGAAGGCGGTCGATACCGTGCCGCTGGCCCTGGCGCGACGCGCGAAGGGGATGGTGTCGCCTATCATGGTCTGCACCAGCGCACCCATCACACCGCCGAATGCGCCGGCCAGTCCGCGCGCGGCGATCAGGGTGAGGTAACTGGGGGCGAGGGCGCAGGCCAGGGTTGCCAGGCCGAACAGGGCGAATATCACGAGCAGCAGACGCTTGCGTTCGAAGAGGTCGATAAAGGTGGCGCCGAGCAGTCCGGAGATCGCTGCGCTGAAACTGTATGAAGCCACCAGCAGGCCGAACTCATGGGTACTGATGCCGAACTCGCGCATCAGGATCGGGCCGAGCGGCATCATGATCATGAAGTCGAGGACGTGGCTGAACTGAATACCTGCGAGGGTAAGCAGGAAATACTTCTCGCGTTGCG
>JAJXTT010000216.1 GCA_021783525.1 Pseudomonadota bacterium | reverse complement strand
AGAGTGTGAGTTCGATGCTCAAGGCGAGAAACAGCGGCCACCCCGCCAGATACATCTGGCGCTCGTTGGCGATGTCGATGCGCGGCAGGAACAGATAAAGCGGGATCAACTGCAACATCGTCCACGCTAGGGCAAAGCCGAGCCAGAGGCGCCTGCGCCAGAAGACCAGCATCACCACAAAAAACGCAATGAAAAGGAAGAGCGGAAATAGCGCGCCGGAAACACCGGTACGCAGCGGAAGGTCGGGATCGATGTTCAGCCACAGCGGCAGCGCCCATTGCCGCAACAGATAGACGAAGCCGGAAACCTGCGTGGCGATGTTGCCCTGCAGGCCGTTGAATACGGAGCTGCGCTGCATCTGGGCGAAGTAACTGTCGCTGAATATGAAGAACAGCACTGCGCAGGCCGACCCTGCCCACACCGGCCATTGCAGTTTGAACGCGATCTGCCATCTTCCGCCGCAAGCCACTTCCCAGATCAGCAGCGCAAGCGGAAAAGTGATCGCCGTCTCCTTGACGCCGAGTGCCAGGATGAACAGCAGAGGGGTGACGACATACAAATGGATCTTGCTGCCCCGGGTGCGCCCGGTTACATAGCTGAGCATTGCGGCCAGATAGAACAATGTCATCAGCGAGGCGGAGCGGCCGCTGATGTAACTCACGGCCTCGGTGTGGACCGGATGCACCGCGAACAGCAGCGCGGCGAGCAGCGGAGCCTGCCGCAGGCTGTCGCGCAGCCATTGCTGCCGGATGTATGCCTGCGCGAGCCGGTATACCAGAAAAGCATTCACCCCATGGATCAGCAGATTGGCGAGATGGAAGCCGGCAACGCCCATGCCCATCGTCCAGTTCAGGGTGTAGCTGAATTTGAGCAACGGGCGTATGCCGCTGCCGAGGCCGCCGAACCAGCCTGCCCAGGTATGGACATGCGGCTCGTCGACGATGACGTTGTAGTCGTCGAACTGGAATGCACCGCCGAGTACATTTGCGTAGCCGATGCACACGGCCAGCGCCAGCCACATCAGCACTCCGAAGTGCGATTCAGGGCGTATGGCGCGCATGGTCGAAGGCCAGATCGAGCACATCGACCGCATCCCACCAGCGGTCGTGCCCGTGCAGCATGATGAACAGCACGGTGTCATCGCCGCGCCTGGCGTAGGCGGCCAGGCACTTTCCGGCGTTCGGCGTGAACCCGGTCTTGAGGCCGAGCGCACCTTCATAGCGGCCGATCAGCGCGTTCTTGTTCTCGAGCGTGTAACTGCGCTGCCCGTCCAGCGTCGCGATCTGCATCTTCCTTTGCGAGGTCGCGTCGAGCAGGGTGGGGTGCCCAAGTAATGCGTGCGCCAGAACGGAAAGATCTGTCGCGCTGGAATAATGCCCCGGCTTATCGTGTCCGCAGGCGTTCATGAAATGCGTGTTCCGCATGCCGAGCATGCTGGCGCGACGGTTCATGCGCGCAACGAACCTGGATTCATCGCCGTCGACATGATCGGCCAGCGCATGGCAGGCATCATTTGCCGACGGGATGAGCGCGGCCGCGAGCAGGTCCCGAACGCGAAAACGTTCGCCGCTTCTGAGTCCCATGCGGGAACCGGTCTCGCGGGTGGCCGACGGGGCGACGGTCACGACATCATCGGGTTGCGTCTGCTCCAGCACGAGCAGCACGGTCATCAGTTTGGTCAAGCTGGCGAGTGGAAGGCGACGGTCGGGATGCCTGGCCCAGACCGGTTTGCCGTTCACTTCGACCAGGTAGGCCGAGGCAACTTCGGGGAACGGGTCGGGCCGTGATGCGGCCAATGCGGCATTGGCCAGCAGCCACAGCCCGATGAAGAGAACCTTGCGCACCTAGAAGCCGAATTTGCTCTTCAGTTTCTTGGCTGCCTCCAACACGTCGGAAGCGGTATTGCTGCCGGAGGCATCGCCGGGTTTTTGCGCCGGTGCCGTTCCGCCCGAAGTGCTGTCATCCGGAGTATCGCTCTTGCCGCTCAGGCATTTCTTGATGTCCGCAGCGCGCGTCTCTGCGGTGTAGCTGCGTCCCTCGCATTCCCTGCGGCGCGCATCCTCGCGGTAAGCCTTGGCTTCCGCAGGACAGTATGCGGAGAGCTGGCTGTAGTTTTCGCCGTTGAGCTGTTTGCAGATCGCCTTGGTAGTCGCGGACATGTCCACCTTGCATTCCCTGGCGATAGAAACGCCGCCGACGATGTGCTGCTCGTGCATCTGCAACGCGCTATAGGCCTGGACGTCTTTGGGAGCATCCTTGCGCACCCTGTCACACAACTGCTGGCGCTGGTCGCCGCAAGCCGAACCCGGCTGCAGGATGAGGTCGGAACCGCTGATCCAGTCGGCCGTGCTGTGGTAGCGCGACGAGTCGCAGATCTGCGCCTTGGCCTTCTTGACGATCTCTTCCGAATCGCAGCTGCCGCCGACCCGCTTGCCGCTGAATGCCATCGTCATGTTCATGTCCCGGCCGTGCGATTGGCCGGAGAACTGCATCTTGCCGTCGTAGCCGTTGGCCGTGGTGGTTTGTTCGCCGGCGCCGGTCATCACTTCGCCGTCGCGGTCGCAGCGCGCCTTCCAGGTGGTCTTGTTGCCGACGGTCTTGACGTCGGTCATCTTGCAGTTCTTGTCGCCGGACGTTTTTTCGGGATTGCTTTCAGCGCCCTTGGCTATGCACACCTTGGTTGTGGTTGCAGGCATGGCGAAAGGCATGCCCGGCATTTCCATCTTGCTGGTGACCTCCCAATACTCGCCGGGCGCAGCATAAGCCGCAACAGTCAGAAGACCGGCCATCATGCCAAGGATTGCGACGAAGTTTCTGTTCATGATCTCTCCACAAGATAGTTTGGAATCGAGTCAGGGCAGTGCCGCGGCGATTCTTTGCCATCCGGAGCTGCGCGTCAAGGACGAAAAGACCGTGAGTTTCTTCAAGTCTTACGTTTGAGCCGTGTCTTGAAGGCATCGACAAACAAGCGGATACGCTGCTTGATGCGTTGATAGGCGGCCCAGTTATCCAGGTAGGCGTGGATGCTGTTGCGGTAACGCATCACGAAAGCATACAAGCGCGCGAACCAGCCGAGTTGCATCAACGCCGGACGTGTGAGGTTGAATATGCGGGAGAACAGCGCCATGCCCATCAGCTTCGCAAGCATGAAGACAGCGCTGCCGACGAGCCAGTGTCCCGTGGCGATGGCATGCAGACCGATGAGCTTGGCGGGTATCAGGATCAGGCTGGGCAGCAGGAAAGTGACCAGCGCCCACCCCGGGTGCAGCGTGACGATGCGCTTCTCGATGGCCCGAACCAGGCGCATCGCGCCCAGGCTGGCCATGAGCGCCGCCGTCCAGTCCCAGATGGCTTCCTCGATCAGGAAAACGATCGCGGCAAGCCACATAAACGGTGCGAGCAACTGGCGTTTGATCTTCTTCAAGAGAGCGATTCCGAGGATTGGGGCGGCATTCTAGCAAGGGCCAAGCCCGATTCTGTGCCTGACCTGTTTATGCCTTGCGTATTGACAGCAGAACGCTCGTTCTTTAGGATGCAAGAACGTTCGTTCTGTAGAGGAGACATCATGACTGATTCCGACCCCAGTGCCAGAGACGCCGAGTATCTGGCCAAGCTGCAGGATTACTACGCGTCGTGGAAGAGCATCCCTTCCTATGCCGCGCTGTGCGATGTGTTCGGTATCGCCTCCAAGTCCTGGGTGAAGGCCATCCTGGACCGGCTGGAGAAGGCCGGGTTCGTGGAACGCACGCCGGACGGGATGTGGATACCCAGCCGCCAGTTCTTCGCCCGCCCTTTTGCCGAATCCGCCGTGCAGGCCGGCATGCCGGTGGCGGTGAGCGAGACGCAGGGCGATTATTTCGTCATCGACGAGATGCTGATCGACAAGCCTTCCACCACCACGATGATCCCGGTGAAAGGCGATTCCATGATCGACGCGGGTATCCGCGAGGGTGACATCGCCGTGGTGGAAAAGCGCAACCTCGCCAATGTC
>JAJXTT010000215.1 GCA_021783525.1 Pseudomonadota bacterium | reverse complement strand
GGATGTGGACATCCAGATCGACATGTATCCCGGCCTGCATTTCAAGGGCACGGTGGAAAGCCTCTCCGGCGGCACCGGCACAGCCTTCTCGCTGCTGCCCCCGCAGAATGCGACCGGAAATTGGGTGAAGATCGCACAGCGCGTGCCGGTGCGTATCAGGTTCGCACCCACGGACGCTGCACACCCGTTGCGCATCGGCGCGACCGCAACCGTGAGTGTGCAACTCAAGTAGCGCAGTCATGAGCGGGAACCGGATACTGATCAGTGCCGCCGTGATGGCCGCGACCATCATGCAGGTACTCGATACCACCATCATCAACGTGGCACTGCCCAATATGGCGGGCCAGCTGGATGCCACACCGGACAACATCAGCTGGGTACTCACGTCCTACCTGATCGCCTCGGCCATCATCATGCCGCTCACCGGTTTCATCACCGACCGCATCGGCCAGAAACGCTTCCTGCTGATCAGCATCGCCGGCTTCGTCATCACCTCGGCCCTGTGCGGCATGGCGACCAGCCTTGCGCAGATGGTGTCGTTCCGCTTCCTGCAGGGTGTGTTCGGCGCTGCGCTGGTGCCGCTGTCGCAATCCATCATGCTGCAGGTATTTCCCGGCGAACAGCGCGGCAAGGCCATGGCCATCTGGAGCATGGGGGTCATGGTCGCCCCGATCATGGGACCGACCCTGGGCGGCTGGCTCACGGAAGCGATCAGCTGGCGCTGGACGTTCTATATCAACCTGCCGGTCGGCATCGTTTCCTTCATTCTCGCCTTGCGCCATGTTCCAGATACCGCCACCCGCGAACGGCGCATGGACTGGCTGGGCTTCGCCACCCTGGCGCTGGGTATCGGCGCGCTGCAACTGGTGCTGGATCGCGGCAACCAGGACGACTGGTTCAGTTCGCAAACATTGGTCTTCGCAGCCTGCGTCACGGTAGTCTCACTGGCCTTCTTCGTCGTTTACACGCTCACCGGCAAGCATCATCCGCTGTTCGATCTGCGCATCTTCCGCGACCGCAACTTCCTGGTCGCCAGCCTGATCATGACCACCATCGGTATCGGCTTCTTCGGCGGCATGCTGCTGCAATCGCTGTTCCTGCAGGAGTTCCTGGACTATCCCACCTTCGAAGCCGGCCTCTACATGGCGCCGCGCGGACTGGCTTCGTTCCTGGTGATGATCTTCGTCGGCAAGTTCGTGAACAGGATCCCCCCGCGCAATTTCATCTTCACCGGCATCTGTGCCAGCATCGCTGGCAATTACCTGATGACGCGTTTCACCGGCGACATCACCGCGGGTGACCTGATCGTGCCAATGATGCTGCAGGGTGTGGGCATGGGCCTGATCTTCGTGCCCATCTCCACGCTCGCCTTCACGACGTTGCCCAGAGAGACCGCCGCGGAAGCCGCGGGGATCTACAGCCTGATCCGCGCGGTCGGCTCCTCGTTCGGCATTTCCATCCTCGCCACCTACTTTTCGCGCAGCACGCAGCAAAGCTGGAGCCTGCTGCGCGGCGACATCACGCCATTCAGCGAGCCGCTAAGAGTCTATCTCGCCCCGCTCCATCTCGGCACAGAGGATCCGCAAGGCATCGCGATGGCTGCCCGGGCGGTGCTGCACCAGGCGCAAAATATCGGCTACATCGACAGCTTCTGGTTCGCCACGCTCAACTTCGTGATGATGCTGCCGTTGCTGCTGCTGGTGCACACACCGAAAAAGTCTGCAACCGCGCCGCAGCCCGGGGTAATCCTGGAATAGGGCTCCAGGTAAAATCGGGAACACCGCAATAACGTCTGCCATGGGGATATTTCCATCCTGCCGATCATTTCCCCGTCATTTGTACGGAAGTTAATACTGATTATTACTAATTCAAAAAATTCGGCAAATTGAACAGCCGATAACCCAGAAGTCCTTTTGCAACGGGCTTTCCGGGAGTATCCTGAGCATCTACTACGCCTCCCTGCGGCCTGCACGCCGCGCTATAATCCTTCGCCATCACCGTTGTGCCCTTTGGACCTAATGCATCTTTCTCGTTTCATACTTTGGAGCCATTCGTCATGTCCCACAATCTGTTCGATACCCGCAAGACTTTCAACCTCTCCGGCAACAAAGAATCGGCGCTGTACTCCCTGCCCGCACTGGAAGCTGCCGGAGTAGGCAAAATTTCGCGCCTGCCGGTCTCCATCCGAATTGTGCTGGAGTCGGTGCTGCGCAATTGCGACGGCAAGAAAGTGACGGAAGCGCATGTGCGGCAACTGGCGAACTGGAAACCGAACGCAGCCCGTACCGACGAGATCCCGTTTGTCGTCGCACGCATCGTGCTGCAGGACTTCACCGGCGTCCCACTGCTGGCCGACCTGGCCGCCATGCGCGATGCAGCTGCCAAGATAGGCAAGAATCCCAAGATCATCGAGCCGCTGGTTCCCGTGAACCTGGTCGTCGACCACTCGGTGCAGATCGACTACTTCAACCAGCCCGACGCGCTGAAGCTGAACATGGAGATGGAATTCGAGCGCAACACAGAGCGCTATCGCTTCATGAAATGGGGCATGCAGGCGTTCGACACGTTCAAGGTCGTGCCGCCGGGCATCGGCATCGTGCACCAGGTGAACCTGGAATACCTGGCGCGCGGCGTGATTCAGAAGGACGGCGTGACCTATCCCGACACGCTGGTAGGCACCGACAGCCACACCACCATGATCAACGGCATCGGCGTCGTCGGCTGGGGCGTGGGCGGCATCGAGGCGGAAGCCGGCATGCTGGGCCAGCCCGTGTATTTCCTGACACCGGACGTGGTCGGTGTGCACCTGAAAGGCAAGCTGCGCGAAGGTGTCACGGCGACCGACCTGGTGCTGACCGTCACCGAATTGCTGCGCAAACAGAAAGTGGTGGGCAAGTTCGTGGAGTTCTTCGGCGAGGGCACTTCCGCCCTCACCCTGCCCGACCGCGCCACCATCGCCAACATGGCGCCTGAATACGGCGCCACCATGGGCTTCTTCCCGGTGGACGAAGTCACCGTCAATTTCATGCGCAGCACCGGACGCACCGACGAGGAAGTGACCGCATTCGAGGCCTACTTCAAGGCGCAAGGCCTGTTCGGCGTGCCGAAGGACGGCAGCATCGATTACAGCGGCGTGGTAGAACTTGATCTCGCCGGCATTGAACCTTCACTGGCCGGCCCGAAGCGTCCGCAAGACCGCATCGCGCTGTCGAAGATGAAAGAGTCGTTCAATACGCTGTACAGCAAGCCCATCGCCGAGAACGGCTTCAACCAGCCTGCGGACAAGCTGTCCAAACGCTTTCCCACCGGCAAGAACAACACCATCATCGGCAACGGCGACGTGATGATCGCCGCGATCACCAGTTGCACCAACACCTCCAACCCCGGCGTATTGCTGGCCGCCGGCCTGTTGGCAAAAAAGGCAGTTGCAAAAGGCCTGAAAGTGGCACCGCACATCAAGACTTCGCTGGCGCCAGGATCGCGCGTAGTCACGGAATACCTGACCAATGCCGGCCTGCTGAAATCGCTGGAAGAATTGGGTTTCAACGTGGCCGCTTACGGCTGCACCACCTGCATCGGCAACGCCGGTCCCCTGCGCGAAGATATCGACAAGACCATCACCAACAACGGCCTGGTCTGTGCGGCAGTGCTCTCCGGCAACCGCAACTTCGAGGCACGCATCCACCCGAACCTGAAGGCCAACTTCCTCGCTTCGCCTCCGCTGGTGGTCGCCTTCGCCATCGCGGGCAGGATGAACATCAACCTCGACACCGAACCGCTGGGCACGGGCAAGGATGGACAACCGGTCTATCTGAAGGATATCTGGCCGAACAGTGCCGAGATCCAGACCGTGATGAAGTTCGCTGCCGACCCAGAGGTCTATCGCAAGCTGTATTCCGACCTGACCAAGGACCTGCCGCTGTGGAACGCGATCAAGGCGCCCACAGGCGAACGCTATCAGTGGGATGATTCCACCTATATCGCGCGCCCGCCGTTCTTCG
>JAJXTT010000214.1 GCA_021783525.1 Pseudomonadota bacterium | reverse complement strand
CGCAGGATTTCGACGGCACGGGCGATGGAGGCGACATCGAGCTTCCTCCGCCCCCGCCAACGCCGCCTTCAAGATGCGTCGAGTATTGCGGCAACGGAAATGTGAACCCCGGTTACGCCGCTCGGGCACACCAGCAAGCCGCGCAACGGGCGGAGCAGCAACGCGAATACGACAATCGGATGTATCAGCAGGAAGTGACCCAATCAACCACGATCTTCCAGCGCTCTCTCGCTGCGGAGTCGAGTCGCAACTTTGTTTTGGCAATTAGCCTGGACGAACAGAAACTAGCCTATGACCAACAATCGCGCTATGCGGATTTCGATCTGGCGCGGGATCGAGCCAACATCGACATACACAAAGCGGATCTGGCCTGGTCGGAAGGAAATTATGCGACTGCGTTGGCATACATGAATCATGTCGATGACAAGTACCTGGGCACGGACAATCGTCGCTTCATCGCGAATTTGAGAAAGTTGATCGAGAGGCAACGCGAAATGGCGGAGGCTCAGCAAGAGGCAACCGCCTTCGTCGCGCAAGAGAATGCCGACCTGCAAAGGCAGGCGCGTGAAAGCGCCGCACGGGAAGACGCGAGGCTCACCCAAATGGCCGCCGCGCAGCTACAGGAGTTCGCTGCGACCGGAAGCAAGCTGCCGCCGGACGTCAAGGCGCTCGTGCTGTCCCGTTCGTCCGATGGGGCCAATGTCTTCGGTATCAAGACAAATCCCGACGATCCTGGACTCGAAGCTCAAGACAAGGTGCATGTTGGTGATGTCAACGCGCTAGATCAGGCCAAGCGCATGAACGGCTCGTCGCAGGCGGGCGCGAACGCTGGGTCGGGCGAAGCGGCTGCTGCGACAGCCGGCGTGACGCCGAACAGCGGCGGCGGTACCACGTCCACTGAAGGCACTACTGTACCGTCGACTCCCGGTGCAAGCCTGGTGTTGCCCGATGTGGTTCTGCAGAACAAGGACTACCAGGCGGCCAATGCCAAGCTGCAGGGCGACCAGGTCAAGCTGGATGCCATTCAGCACAACATTGACGTATTGCAGGTACAACAGGCGGTCGCGTCGAACGCTGCCGATCGAACTTCCTTGCAGATCGAGATCTATCAGATGTCAGGAGATCTGAATCAGGCCAAGGGGCAGGTAAAAATAGATCAGAACAACGTCGCCGACGCCGTTACGACCATCGAGGGAAACGCGATCATGACCGGGCCGAAACCAGCCAGCCCGGCGATCAAGAAGGATAAGCGATGAAACGTGCCCCACTTCCGCTGCGTCGAATCTTGCTTATCCGCCTCCTCGCGTTCGAATTGCTCGCATGTCCGTTTACGGTACACGCAGCATGCCCGCCAAATTCCGTGCAGGTAGGCGAACAGGATCAACGTGAGGGCAACGTCATTATCATCCATCCGGTCTGCCAGTGGCTCGCGGCGCCCCGACGCTACGTTTTCAACGACGTACCTGCGCTGCCACGGTTGGCACCCGAGATCTCCGATTCCAGTGTCAGGACGGCCCTTGCGAGGGCCAGGGCTTTCCTACTGCAAAAAGCCAGGGATGCGGCATTCAAGGTGATCGGCGATGGAGACATGGCGTTGAGCGTCATGTACAACGTGACCAAATTGCCTGGGGTGATCTTCCCGAAGGTCAGCGAGGCGGCCGCAATGAATGCCGATCCTGACGCCACGAACGCGAGCGAGGTCAACGCCTTCGGTGATCGAATTACCGTCAAGTCCGTGCGCACTCTGTTCGACGTGGGCGGTGGTCAGGGCAACGAACTGGCTGACGATGAGCACCCGGGGAGTACCCTGTTCTCGGCGTTCTTTCCGAAGACCGCCGCAAAGACCGCACAAGCGGCGCAAACTGCACCGACCTGGATGCCCGATATCAAGCACATCATTGGGATATGGGCTCCCGCCGAGACCCAGCAGGACGCGCAATGAAGTTTCGACCGATTCTTGCGTCCAGGGCAATCATGGTGCTGATGGTCTTGGTGGCGATCTCCGCTGCCCATGCCGGGGTGTCCCGTAAACCGGAGATTCAGGTTGCACTCAACCCAGGATCGGCCAAAGCGGCGGGGCTCAGGCATCTCGGTCCGTGCGTTGCTGTGACTCCGGACGGTGCTGCCGTGGTCGGCAACGCCATGGGGCTTTGGCTGGTGGGCGGCGGCAAGGTCCGCGATACCGGCGTAGCGGCTCTGGAGTGCTTCACCTTCACGCCCGAAGGACTGTTGATGGGGGTGAGTGGCCGGAAGTTGGTTTTCCTCGACTCCAGCGGCCAGCTCAAGCCACTGTTCCGCCTGCCAGGCGTCGGTATGAGCCTGGTGCCAGGCAATGGGGATTCCCTTCTGTTGTTCGGCCGCGAGGATAAGGGCACCTGGGCCCTCTACACCATCCGCCCGGGCCGCAAGGTGTCCCTCCTGCTGCGCTCGCCCAAACCGATCACTGCCGCCGCCGAGACGTCAAGTCACATCCTGGTGGTGATCGACGGTGCGCTGTTCCTGGTCGAGCATGGCGAGTTGCGGCTGCTGGCCGGCGAACCGAAGGGAACCCTGACCGCGGTCGCCGCCGACCCTGATGGCAAGGCGATATTCGTCTCGGACGACCGCCGCATCTTCAGGGTAACCAATCGCCGTCTGACTGTGGTGGCCGATGGCTTCGGCGGCACCCTGCGCTGGCAGCGCGGTGGTCTGCTGGTGTTCGACCCTCGCAGGCCACTGCTCGTCAGGTTGGTGAGAGTGGAGTGACGGGAACTTTGGCTCCCAATCTTTGCCGGCGCGCTGCGCTCGAGGAATCGGGTCATGATCCAGCTTGATGAGATCGCTTCACGCGAGACGCCCCCCAACGGCAGCGGCAGACGCATGCGGATGTTTCTGATAGCCGCGGTGGCGGCACTCCCGATTCTGCTGCAGGGATGCGCGTCCCAGATTGCAAGCGGGCTCCGGCCGGTGCAAGTGACGGAGACATCGGGATGTGAGCTGTGCTCGGCCGCGTACCAGGGTGACCTGACCCGGGTGACCTATCTGTTGCAACATGGAGCAAATCCAAATGCCACTTTCAATGGGAGGGCCCCGATCGGGTGGGCACTCTACAGCAAAAATGGCGTGCATTGGGACATTGTGCTCATGCTGCTTCACTACCATGCGAATCCCGGCATGGTCGTCAATTCCCACAAACGTACCCCCTTGATGGCTGCGGCCCAGACCAATACACGCGCGCTGGAAGCGCTGATCAAGGCGGGTGCGGATGTCAATGCGCAGACATCCGTCGGCGAGACGGCGCTGATCCGCGCGGTTGAGCAATCTGGTGAAAGTAGCCGTCGTCGTGTCGCGGATCTGTTGCAGGCGAAGGCGGATCCAAATATCCGGAACGTCAACGGTATGAGCGCACTCGATCTTGCCGTGGACAACCTGTGGCGGACGCAAGCTTCACCAGGAAACATCCCGATCGTCCGGATGCTGTTAGCCGCCGGGACGAAGCCCGACAGCGCGCTCAAGGAACTCAGCTTCGTGATGCGCAATGGTCTGCAAGCAAACGCAACGGTACCGCCGGGTACCAAGAGCGCGCTACGTCTACTGCTCGCCTATGGAGCGAAGCCGCAGAACGTGAGGGATCCCCTATTGCTGAGCGTCATCGGTGACCGGCCGGATCTGGCGAGGATGCTTATCAACGCGGGTGATCCGATTGACCTCTTGGGCAAGGATGGCCGAACTGCCCTAGACCTCGCGGTGAAGGCGAACGACATCAAGCAGGTCAGGATGCTGCTGGATTTTGGGAGTGGGGCGAATAACGCGAGATTCTATCCGTTAGCTCAAGCATATATAAACAACAATCTTCCGATGGTGCGCCTGCTGCTCCAGCGTGATGCAGATGTCGTATCTATATTTTCGATCGACTGGCCGCCGACGAAAGACGAACTTCCGAAAAATCCGCAAATGGCGTCGTTTTATCTCAAAAGCGAGCGGCCTTTTGCCGAAATCGACATGGTGTCTAAATACAATCAAGCGAGTTCACTGTCAGT
>JAJXTT010000213.1 GCA_021783525.1 Pseudomonadota bacterium | reverse complement strand
GCGCACGCCACGTTGCAGCTATGGCTGGCCGCGGTCTATACCGTACATGCCATCGAGTATTATTTCTGGCGCCGCCGCCGCACGCTCACCAAAACCGTTTTGCAGAACCTTGACTGGGATCGCACATTCAGGCGTTTGACCGCGCTGGTCGCAATCGTCTGGGGCAGTGCGGGCGTGCTGATGTTCGTCTCCGGCGATCTGGCTTACCAGGCGTTGCTGATCTGCGTGGTGATGGGCATGTCGGCGGGCGCGGCGACCAGCAACCCGTTCCATCCTCCCTCGATGGTCATCTACCTGACGATCATGATCCTGCCGCTGCTGGGGCGGCTCGCATGGGAGAACGATACGACGCACTGGATCCTGTTCGGCATGTTGCTCATTTTCTTCGCTTTCGTGCTCAAGTCCTCGCTGGAGCTGATCCGCACCTTTGAGCAGTCGCAACGGCGCAGGTTCGAGAACGAGCTGCTGGTGGGCGCACTGCTGGAGCGGAAAAGGGATGCGGAAGCTTCGCGCCAGGCGGCGGAACAGGCCAATCAGGCAAAATCGAAATTCCTTGCGACGGCCAGCCACGACTTGCGCCAGCCTTTGCAGGCACTGCGATTGTTCTCAGATGCCCTGCAGGATGTCGCCAGGGAAAAGGAGACGATCCGCATCGCCGAACAGATCGGCAAATCGGTCAATGCGCTGGTCGACATGTTCGACGACCTGCTGGATGTCTCGCGCCTGGATGCGGGCATCGTCGAGCCGCGCAAGCAGCATTTCATGCTGGGGTCGCTGTTCGACCGGATATACGGCGACTTTGCGCCGCTCGCTCAGGCAAAAGGACTGAGCTTTCAGTTGCCGCTGTGTAGCGGCAACGAGTGCGGCGCACAGAGCCTGTGCAGCGTGGTGGTCTATAGCGATCCTTTCCTGCTTGAGCGCATGCTGCGCAACCTGATCTCGAATGCCATTCGCTATACGGACACCGGCGGCGTAGTCGTTCGCTGCACCTGCGGGGCCGGCATGGTCGGTCTGGAAGTCGCCGATACCGGCATCGGCATCCGGGCAGAGACACTGCCGCACATCTTCGAGGAATATTATCAGGCCGACAATCCGCACCGCGACCGCCGCAAAGGTCTGGGGCTGGGCCTGTCCATCGTGCGCAGGATCGAAAACCTGCTGGAATGCAAAGTGCGGGTCAGTTCAATGCCGGGCGTCGGGTCGGTATTCAGTTTCGAGGTTCCGACCGGCAATTCCGAAAACCTGGCACAGCCCTTCGTCATCACCCATTCGCAATATGACCTGAACGGCCGCGTCGTCGCGCTCGTGGAAGACGATCCGGATATCCGCGATGTGACGGCCGACCTCGTGGAACAATGGGGATGCACGGTGAAAGCCGGCGCGTATGCCGAAGACGTCATGCGCAAGCTGGACATCGCCGGGTTGAGGCCCGATCTGCTGGTGTGCGATTTCCGCCTGCCCTATGGCATGACGGCCATCCATGTCATCAAGATGATGCGCGAACAGTGGGGCAAGGACCTGCCTGTCGTGGTGCTGACGGGGGATACCGCCATCACGACCCTGCAGGAGATACACGACAGCAACGCGATCCTGCTGCACAAGCCGATCGCGCCGATGCGTTTGCGGGCGATGATGCATTTCGCCCTGCAAGGTGAAACATAGAAGCCCTTGCCGGGAGTGGTATGATTGAGGGCGAAGATTGAAGAGGGTCTTTCACGTTTGTTCTTTCTCCCGCCTGCGGGAGAGAGTGAGAGAGAGGGGCTTCTTGCAAGGATTGAAGAGACATTAGGGGGGGGTATGAAGATCAAGGTGCTGATGGCGGATGATCATGCATTGTTCCGCGATGGCATGCACTATGTGCTGCAACAGCTTGCCGACGAAGTCGAGATTCTGGACTCGGGGAATTTCCAGGAAGCGCTGCAACTGGTGCACGACAATCCCGATGTCGATCTCGCGCTGCTGGATTTGAACATGCCTGGGAGCGAGGGCGTTCCGTCCATACAATTCTTCCATCTGCGCTACCCGGATATCCCGCTGGTCGTCGTTTCCGGCTCCGATCATCGCGACGACATCGAGAGCGTGATGGAATCCGGCGCGATGGGGTTCATCTCCAAGATGTCGTCCAGCAAGATCATGCTGTCCGCGTTGCGCATGGTGCTCGAGGGCGGTGTCTATCTGCCGCCGCAACTCCTGCAGCAAGCGATGAACAGCGTCGATCAGGGCGAAACGCTGGTCAACAAGCGTTCGCAACGCGCCGCCAAGTTCGGCCTCACTTCGCGCCAGCTCGAAGTGCTGACCTATCTTGCCTCGGGTCTGGCAAACAAGGAGATCTCCAGGAAGATGAATCTGGCCGAGGGTACGGTCAAGATACACACGGCGGCGGTCTATCAGGCCCTGCATGTCAACTCGCGGCTGGAAGCCGTCAGCGCTGCACGACGCCTGGGATTCCTGCCGCCGGCCCCCAACGACGCCGAGGGAATTTGATGGCGCCACCCGAACGCCCCCGCCCTCCCTTGCCGGAAAGGCTGCTCGGCCTGTTGCGCGAATCGCGCTGGCTGCTGCTGGTGGCGGTGGCGCTCTACCTGATCCTCATCCTGGTCGGCTATGACCGCGCCGACCCCTCCTGGTCGCACAGCGCGAGCGCGGCGATCACACGCAATCCCGGCGGCGTGCTCGGTGCATGGCTGGCGGACGTGCTGCTCTACCTGTTCGGCTTTTCCGCCTGGTGGTGGGTCACGCTGATGTTGCAGCGCGTATGGGCAGGTTACCGCCGCATCCGTGCCGACAGCCTGTTCGATCAGCGCGCGCTCTGGGTATCCCTTCTGGGTTTTCTGGTGCTGCTGTTTGCCAGCAGCGCCCTGGAGGCCTTGCGCCTCTATACATGGAAGGTCGCGTTGCCGCTGGCGCCCGGCGGCATGCTGGGCGCGGTGATGGGCAGCGGCCTTTCGCATGTGCTGGGATTCACCGGTGCCACCCTGTTCCTGCTGGCGTTGATGGTGGTCAGCTTCAGCCTCTACACCGGCTTGTCCTGGCTCAGGCTCGCAGACTGGCTGGGCGGTGTGCTGGAGAATGCCTGGTTGTGGGCGCTCAATACCTGGCAGACCCGGCAGGACAAGCGCATCGGTGCCCAGGCGATGCAGGAACGCAGCGTGGTGGTGGAGGAGGAAAAGAAGCGCGTGGAAGAGCACGAGCCCATCCACATCGAGATGCCCGTGTACGAAGTGCCGCGCTCGACGCGAGTGCAAAAGGAGAAGCAGGTCTCCCTGTTTGCCGATCTGCCGGATTCGGACCTGCCGCCATTGCATCTGCTCGATGAGGCGAAGCAGCAGGTCGAAGTGGTCTCCGCCGAGACGCTGGAATTCACGTCGCGCCTGATTGAACGCAAGCTCAAGGATTTCGGCGTCGAGGTCAAGGTGGTCGGCGCCTACCCCGGCCCCGTCATCACGCGCTACGAGATCGATCCCGCCGTCGGCGTGAAGGGCAGCCAGATCGTCAATCTGGTGCGCGACCTGGCGCGCGCGCTGTCCGTGGTCAGCATCCGCGTGGTCGAGACCATACCCGGCAAGAGCTACATGGCGCTGGAACTGCCCAACCCGAAACGCCAGATAGTGCATCTCTCGGAGATACTCGGTTCCCAGGTCTATGCCGACATGCATTCCCCGCTGACCATGGCGATGGGCAAGGACATCTCCGGCAAACCGGTGGTCGCCGACCTGGGCAAGATGCCGCATGTGCTGGTGGCGGGCACCACCGGTTCCGGCAAGTCGGTGGCGATCAATGCCATGATCCTGAGCCTGCTGTACAAATCCACGCCGCAGCAGGTGCGCCTGTTGCTGGTCGACCCGAAGATGCTGGAGCTTTCCGTCTACGAAGGCATTCCGCACCTGCTGGCCCCGGTGGTCACCGACATGCGCCAGGCCGCGTCCGCGCTCAACTGGGGCGTACAGGAAATGGACAAGCGCTACAAGCTGATGTCCGCGCTCGGCGTGCGCAACATCGCCGGTTACAACCAGCAGGTGC
>JAJXTT010000212.1 GCA_021783525.1 Pseudomonadota bacterium | reverse complement strand
GTGCCCCAATTCCTCGCGAACCTTCCGGGCGCGATGAGCGGCTGCATATGCCTTGGGTGTGATACCCGTAACCGCCTTGAAAATGCGGTGCAGGTGAAAAATGCTCATCTGCGCACTCCGGGCCAGTTCGTCAAGGCCGGGTTCCGTCCCGGCTTGTTCGATCTGCCGGCACAATCCGGCAACCAGCGCAGCATGTTGTTCCGCCAAAGGGGGCTGATCAGGCTTGCAGCGTTTGCAGGGTCGGAACCCCGCGTGTTCCGCATCTTCAATCGTCAAATAAAACCGGACGTTCTCCGGCCTGGGGGTACGTGAACCGCAAGAAGGCCTGCAGTAAACGCCCGTCGTCCGTACCGAATAGAAGAACTGGCCGTCCGCTCTCGAGTCGCGGGCAACGACCGCCGCCCAGCGAGGGTCGCTGGATGTTTTGGCGCCTTGTTCGGCATGCTTGGACATGTCCTGCTCCTTGTTTTGTGCTGGATGGCAGGTACTTTAGGCATGGGATGGCCACGACACACTCCGAGTCTTGCTTTTGAATTCCATCGGGAACGCGACACATTGCAGACCGGCAGCTCATGCCCCGGGGCCTGCTCTGATTGTATCAGCGATGACGTGCCCGATAATCTGGCAGGGATCGGCTCAGTTCCGTGCGCGTTACCATGGCAACCTTGGCCTTGGGCGTGATACGCTACTCTTGGACCGACCGCGATACAACGTTTTCCGCCGCATCGTCACAGGCAGCTAAACGATGGTAGCCGTTGCGCCGGCCGGCTTGCCGCGAATCGCGTATCACTGGATGGCACTCTGTAAATGAATCATCGCAGCAATCCGTGAGGTTTGATGTTCGTCTCATTACAAGAGGAGATCAATATGCAGAATGAAACCAGTCACGACACCCCCTCCCTCGAGGCCGATATTCGCCACGCCGTGGAACAGGGAAACGATGTGCAGGAGAAAGTGCGCCAGCTCACCTTGCGATTCATCAGTGCCCGTTCGCTCGATATCAAGTCTGTGCGGGAGACTGCGGATGCGGTGTTGCGTGGAGCGCGAGCAGGCGTGCAACAGGAATTGGAGCATTCGTCTGCGCAAACCCATATCGCACGGGATCGCCTCCGGGACGCTGTCGCCGGCCTGGATGTCGCACTTGCGCAATTTGCCGAGGCCGCCAAACTCGCCGTGGAGGAAGCGGCAGGACGGGCGCAAAGATATTCCAGCGATGATCTCCAGAAGGCTCGTGCGGATCTTGAGCACCTGGAGACCGTGTTCGTGGAGACCCTGCAGCACTCCGCCTCGGCGGCCAGGGATGCAACCGGCGAAATATTGCGTGACCTGGCTGCTCACAGCCGCACCCATGGTTCTGCAGTCGGCGCACAGCTGAAAGAGACGCTGTCCGTCATCGCACACCAGATCGGCGCAACAGGACGCGCGCAGGTAGGGGTCGGCCTGCATCTGGCGAAAAATACTTCCGATCTTGTGCGCCAGATTGCTGCGGGGGTGCTCACTGGACTGGCCCAGCACGTTCAGCCCGGCCAGGCCAAAGACAAAGGCGAGTGATGTTCTGGCAGGCGACGACGACGGCGCGCGACCTCGGCCGGTTGCACGAGATCGCGTCGGTCCTGATCCGCTACGGTTTCGGCGACATCGTACGGCGGACGGGAATGTCAAATATCCTGGAGCGTGCGGGACAGGTCCTGCACTGGAAGAACGGGAACGAACTGGCCAATCTGGAACCTCCCGCACGGGTGCGGCGCGCCCTCGAGGAACTGGGCCCAACCTTCGTCAAGCTGGGCCAGGTACTCGCGACGCGCGTCGACCTGTTCGAGCCCGCATGGATCGCGGAATTCAGCAAGCTTCAAGACAGCGCGCCACCGGCGCCCTATGCGGACATACAACAGCAGCTTGAAGAAGACCTGGGGGCGCCGCCCGACAAGATATTTGCCTCGTTCGATCCCGAACCTCTGGCCGCCGCTTCCATCGCACAGGTATACCGTGCCCGCCTCGAAGACGGCACCGAAGTGGCGATCAAGGTACGGCGGCCGGGTATCCGGCCGATCGTGGAAGCCGACCTGCGCCTGCTGATGCGCCTGGCGGAGTTTGCCGAGGCGGAAAACAAGGAATGGCGCAATTTCCATCCGGTCGCAATTACCCGGCAGTTGTCGCAGTCGTTGCTGCGTGAGCTCGATTTCGCGCTGGAATGCAGGAACAGCGAAATCATCGCAAACAATTTTGCGGGATACACGGATCAGGACACGGTGCCTGCCGACGGCACTGGGAACGCAGCAGCCGGGGACATTGCCGGAGCGCCTCCCGCCCCCCTCCCCATCATCGTCATTCCTCGCGTCTACTGGCAGTGGACTGGTGAGCGGGTATGTGTCCAGGAATTCATTGACGGCATCCCGGGGCGCAACCTTGCCGCAGCCGATCAGGCCGGCTACAGCCGCAAGATACTGTCCCGGCGCGGGGCGCATGCGGTGTTGAAGATGATCGTCGAGGATGGATTCTTCCACGCGGACCCGCACCCCGGCAACGTGTTCTATCTGCCCGGCAACCGCATCGCCTTTATCGATTTCGGCATGGTCGGCCGGTTGACCGAAGAGCGCCGCAACCAGCTGATCCAACTGCTGTTCGGTCTGGTGCGGCACGAACCGGAACGCGTCGCCGACGTGATGATCGAATGGGCCGGAAACGGCTACGCCGACGAGGGGAGCCTGATACTGGAAATCCAGTCTTTCGTCGATCAATACCACGGCATACCTTTAAAAAAGGTCAGCCTTGGCGCCATGCTCAACGACATCGTGGCGATCCTGCGCGGACACCGCGTCACGCTGCCCGCCGACCTTGCGCTATTGATCAAGGCATTCATCACGCTGGAGGGCATGGGACGCGAGCTTGACCCGGACTTCGACGCGGCCAAAGAGGCCATGCCCATGCTGAAACGGGCGCTTCGTGCGCGCTACACGCCGACCGCGCTCATCAGGCGCGGCTGGCGATCTGCCAGTGCGATGCTCGGCCTTGTTTCGGATCTGCCACACGATCTCTCCCGGCTGTTGCGCGCAGCCAGGCGCGGGCGTCTGGAGATCCATATCGATGTGACCAATCTCAGGCACGTCGGCAACCAGCTCGATAGCGCCGCCAATCGGCTGGTGATCGGCATCGTGGTCGCGGCGCTCATCATCGGCTCGTCGATCGTGATGACCGTCCCCGGCGGTCCAAAGTTGCTGGGACTGCCGATCTTTGGCCTGCTCGGTTATCTGGGCTCGGCAGCCGGTGCCGTATGGCTGTTGCTGTCGATCTGGAAGAGCAACAAGGAAAATCGCGAGTGATTTCCGCGTTACCTGCAAGAACCGGGCGCCAGGAGGAATTGCATAACCGCCGGAAAAAGCGTGGGGCCTACAGCCCGCTCAATATCTTGATATGAGCCATTGCGCTGCGTCCCAGTGCATGCATCGCATATCCGCCTTCCAGCGCCGAAACGATGCGTCCGTGGCAGTGCTTGTCTGCGACATGCTTCAGTTGCTGCGTCACCCAGCCATAATCCCCGTCCACCAGCCTCAGCATGGCCATGTCATCTTCCCGGTGGGCGTCGAATCCGGCTGAGATCAGCAGAAATTCAGGCTTGAACGCTTCCAGCGCCGGCAGCCAGTGGTTGGTCACCGCAGCGCGAAATTCTTCGCTACCCGCGCCGGCCGCCAATGGCACATTGATGATGTGATCATTGCCGCTATCCGCACCGGCATAGGGATAGAACGGGTGCTGGAACGTCGAGCACAGCATCACGCGCGGATCGTCGTGGAATATCTGCTCGGTTCCGTTGCCGTGGTGCACGTCGAAATCGGCGATCGCCACCCTGCCCAAGCCGTGCGCTGCCAGCGCGTGCGCCGCACCGATGGCGATGTTGTTGAAGATGCAAAAACCCATCGCCCGGGCTCTTTCGGCATGGTGTCCCGGCGGACGGATGTTGCAGAAGGCGTTTTCGATCTTGCGTTCCATCACCATGTCCACTCCCATCACCACGGCGCCCGCGGCGCGCAGTGCCGCAGGATAGGAGAACGGGTT
>JAJXTT010000211.1 GCA_021783525.1 Pseudomonadota bacterium | reverse complement strand
TAAAAGAAGGGCTGCAGCCCGGCGAACGCGTGGTCACTACCGGGGCTTTGCTGCTGAATTCCGAATTGTCGGGCAATGACTGATCGCAGCCCGGCAGTGACAACATGTTAGACAAACTACTTTCCTTTGCACTGCAACAGCGGGTGTTCGTGCTGGCGGCGGCAGCGGTGCTGGTGATCGTCGGCTGGCGTGCCGTGCAGGACATGCCGATCGAGGCTTTTCCCGATGTGCAGGATGTGCAGGTGCAGATCGTCACCCAATCGCCGGGCCAGGCGCCGGAAGAGGTCGAGCGCAGCATCACCCTGCCGATCGAGCGCGAGATGAGTGGCGTTCCGCGCATGACGCAATTGCGCTCCGTTTCCATCACCGGCCTGTCTGTCGTGACACTCACCTTTGCCGACAATACCGACGATTATTTTGCCCGGCAGCAAGTGATGGAGCATCTGCAGAATGTCACCCTGCCGCCGGGCCTGCAGCCGGGCCTGGCTCCGCTGACCAATGCCGTCGGCGAGGTGTACCGCTATGTGCTGGATGCGCCGGCCGGCATGTCGCTCAACGAGGTGCGTGCATTGCAGGATTGGGTATTGCGCCCTGCAATACGCCAGGTGCCCGGCGTGGCCGACGTGAACAGCTTTGGCGGAACAGTCAAGGAATATCAGGTTCGCATCAATCCCTTCCTGCTGCGCAAATACGGCGTGAGCATCGACCAGGTGTCGCAGGCGATCAGCGCGAACAGCAGCAATACCGGCGGCGGCGTCATTCAGCGCGGCGATGAGGCGCTGGTGTTGCGCAGCATCGGACTGTTCAAAAGCATTGAGGATATCGCGCGCGTCGTGGTCACCGCAAAAGACGGCAAGACGGTATTGGTGAGCGATGTCGGCGAAGTCGCCATCGGCTACCGCCCGCGTTCGGGTATCGTCGCCTTCAACGATTACGACAACATCGTGCAGGGCATCGTGCTGATGACCAAGGGGCAGAACGCCAGCAAGGTGGTCGAGGCGCTCAAGCAGCGACTCGACCAGCTCTCGCAAAAACTGCCCCCCGGCGTGAAGATCGTCCCGTATTACGACCGAACCGACCTGGTCCGTCACACGGTCCATACCGTCACCGAAAACCTGATCGTCGGGGCGGTATTGGTGGTTGCCATACTGATCCTGTTCCTGCGCAACTGGTATGCGGCGTTGAGCGTGGCGATCATCATTCCGCTGGCCATGCTGTTCGCCTTCATCCTGATGGATGCGCGAGGCGTTTCGGCCAACCTGATTTCGCTGGGTGCGGTCGACTTCGGCATCATCATCGATAGTGCAGTCGTGCTGGTCGAGGCGCTGATGGTCAGGCTTGCACTGGCCAAGGCGGATGACCTTGCGCAACATCATACTTACGGGTGGCGCATCCACCTGATCAAACAGACCGGAATAGAGCTGGGTCGCCCCATCCTGTTCGCCAAACTGATCATCATTCTGGCCTTTGTGCCGATCTTCACTTTCCAGCGCGTCGAGGGAAAGATATTCTCGCCGATGGCGTTCACGCTGACGTTCGCATTGCTGGGCGCGATCCTGCTGACGCTGACGCTGGTGCCGACCTTGCTGTGCTATGCGGTGAAGAACAGGGATCTCGCCGAAAAGCACAGCAACTGGATGCATCACCTGCAACAGCGCTATCGCCGCCTGCTGGTGTGGGCCGAGACGCGGCGCAAGGTCATCGTGATCGCCGCGATCGGCATGCTTGCCGTGGCTTTGGCAGGCTCGCCCCTGCTCGGCAGCGAGTTCCTTCCCAAGCTGGACGAAGGCAACATCTGGCTGACGATCAGCCTGCCGCCGGCGACCGCACTGGACAAGACCAAGGAAGTCGAGCGCCAGGTGCGCGCCATCCTCAGGTCCTATCCCGAGGTGAATAATGTCACCACACAGGTTGGCCGTCCGGATGACGGCACCGACCCGAAAGGGCCCAACAACCTGGAAATAATGGCCGACCTCAAGCCGCACGACACCTGGCGCTTTGCGGACAAGGAAGCGCTGATCGCCGACATGACGAAACAGATACACAGCATCCCGGGCGTGCCGACCAATTTCTCGCAAGTCATCCAGGATAACGTGGAAGAAGCGCTGTCCGGCGTGAAGGGCGAGATCGCGATCAAGATATTCGGCCCCGACCTTGAGATACTCGAAGACAAGTCCACGCAGGTCGCAGACATCCTGAGCAGCATCCGCGGCGCAGCGGATGTCGCCGCGATCAAGGTGGGCGGGCAGACCGAGCTCAACATCACGCTCAGCCGTATCCGCATGTCGCGCTACGGGCTGAACATAAACGATGTGAACGCGACCATCCAGACTGCGTTCGGCGGAAATGCGGCCAATGTGTTCTACGAAGGCGATCGCCGCTTCGATGTGACATTGAGGCTGGACTACCCGGACCGCGACGCCGTCGATGATGTGCCCAATCTGCCTATCGTGCTGCCGACCGGGGGAACCATACCGCTCGGTTCCATCGCCGACATCGAGGTGCGCCAGGGTGCCGCGCGGGTCGGGCGCGAAGCGGGCGGACGTGTTGTTGCCGTAAAGGCCAACCTGCTCGGGCGCGACCAGGGCAGCTTTGTCGCCGAGGCGATGGAGAAGGTGAACCAGCAAGTGGTGCTGCCGCCGGGTTACTCGATGACCTGGGGCGGCCAGTTCGAGAACCAGCAGCGCGCCCTCAAGCGCCTGAAAGTGATCGTTCCCCTGTCGGTGCTGATGATATTCGTGCTGTTGTTCTGGGCGTTCAAATCCATGCGCAAGGCATTGCTGGTGATCCTGATGGTGCCGTTCACGCTGATCGGCGGTCTGGCCGGCCTGGGCCTGGCCGGGCTGCACCTGTCCGTTTCCGCCGCGGTCGGCTTCATCGCCGTGGCCGGCATCTCGGTGCAGAACGGCGTCATCATGGTGGAGCAATTCATCGAAGGGATGCGCAACGGCCTGTCGCTGGTCGAAAGCGTGATGGAAGGGGCTGTGGCGCGCCTGCGGCCCATCCTGATGACGGCGTTGATGGCCGGAATCGGCCTGATGCCCGCCGCGTTGTCGCACGGCATCGGATCCGAGACCCAGCGCCCCTTTGCGGTGGTGATCGTGGGGGGTATCGTCTCTGCCACGCTGTTCACGCTGCTGTTGCTGCCGCTGCTGTTCCCCGTGTTCGCCGAAGAAGGACACATCAAGGATATTCAGCCGCGCGGCTCCGCATGAGGCATTGCCCGATGGGGGCGGAGTTCAGCTAATATATGCACCCGCCCCGGAACAAGCCAATATGATGAACTTCTCGAAACGTTATTTCCTGTTCGCCTGCATTCCCCTGTTGGCGGCCTGTGCGCATGCGCCGCAACAGCAGGTCGACGGCACGCCCGAGCCGACCGGCAAGGCCAATCTGGAACAGATCGTCGAGGCGCCCAAGCCGGACCTGCCCAAGGTACCCCTGACCGACCATCTGCTGTACGAGTTCCTGCTGGGCGACATCGCCGCGCAGCGCAACCATCCGGAATTGGCGGCGCAGGCTTACCTGGATCTGGCCAAGACGACACGCGATCCCCGCGTGGCGAGGCGCGCCGCGCAATTGGCGTACGAGGCGCGCCAGTACGACACGGCAGTCGAGGCATTCAAATTATGGCAAGACCTGGAACCTTCCTCGCCGCTGGCCAGGCAGATGCTGCTCTCGCTCCTGTTGAGCGGCGGCAAGCTGCAGGAAGCGAGCCCGGTGCTGGCGGAGGTGCTGCAGTCCGATCCCGCCAATGCGGGACGCACGTTTACCGGCATTTATCCTTTGGTGGCGCGCGTGCCGGACAAGACTGCCGCCCTGGACTGGCTGATCGAGGTGACCCATCCCTATCCTGACGTGGCCGAAGGGCACTGGGCCGTTGCTCAGGCGGCGGTGGCGGCGGGCAAGAACGATCTGGCGCTGGCCGAGATCCACAGGGCTGTGACGTTGCGCCCGGATTGGGATGCGGCTGCCGTGTTCGAGGCGGAGTTGTATCTGAATGTCGATCCGCCCAAGGGGCTGGAACTGCTGAAGAAATTCCTGGCTGCGCATCCGGAT
>JAJXTT010000210.1 GCA_021783525.1 Pseudomonadota bacterium | reverse complement strand
AGCACCCAGCTGATGTTGTCCGGCGTGGCATCCAGCTGGCCCGCCATGTTGGGCAGCGCCACGTTGATGATGGTGGTGTCCAGCACCTGCATGATGGTCGCGGCCATCACGGCGGCACTGATCAGTATCCGGTTGCCGCTCATGGCTGCGCTACTTGAGTTGCACGCTCACGGTTGCAGTGGCGCCGATGCGTAGCGGGTGTGCAGCGTCCGTGGGTGAGAATTTGATACGTACCGGCACGCGCTGTGCGATCTTCACCCAATTTCCGGTCGCGTTCTGCGGGGGCAGCAGCGAGAAGGCTGTGCCGGTGCCGCCGGAGAGGCTTTCCACCGTGCCCTTGAAATGCAGGCCGGGATACATGTCGATCTGGATGTCCACATCCTGGCCGGGGTGGATGCCGGCCAGTTCGGTCTCCTTGTAGTTGGCATCGATGTGGAAGCTGTTGTCCTCGATGAGCGCGAACAGCGGTACGCCGGTGCCGACAAGAGATCCTGCAGTGAGCGACAAATTGCTGATCTGGCCGTCCTGTGCGGCAATGACATGCGTATGCTCCAGATCGAGCCTGGCCTGGTCGATCGCAGCTTGTGCCTTCAATACGTCGCCCCGTTCGCTGGTTTTTACCGGGGCGGACATCGCCTTGGTCAGCTTGCCGCGCGCCTGTTCCAGCGACGCCTGCAATGCCTGCATGCGGGTCTGTGCATCGTCCAGCGATTGTTGCGAAAGGAAATGCTGTTCCACCAGTTCCTTGTCGCGCACATACGTGCTCCGCGCATTGGCAAGGTCGCTTTCAGCCTGGGACACCTGCGCGCGGGCGACGGCAATCTCGGCGCTGTCCTGGCGGGCGGATTGCCGGGCGAGCGCGAGATCGGCCTGGGCACGTTCGAGTGCAATGGAGAACGGTTCGGGATCGATGTCGAATAGCGCATCGCCTTTGTGCACGTGCTGGTTGTCCTTGACGTACACGGCCACAACCCGGCCATTGACTTGTGCAGCAACATTCACCACATCCGCATTGATGTAGGCATTCTCCGTGCTGCGCGAGAGTCGGGCGAAATATGCAATGGAAAAACCAGCAATCGACGCAACAAGCACCAGTGCGATGAGGATCTTTTTCTTATGCGCTTTCAGGCGTTCCATGAGTCATTTCCCGTTGTCACGGCTCCCTCGCCAGTTTGTCGCGGACGTTCTGCAGCACTGCGATGGCGATGCCGATATCTTCCTTGCTCGATCCCTCAAGAATCTCTTTGCGCAATTCGGCGGCACTGCTGCGGATGGTTTCCACTGCCTTTTTGCCGTCGAACGACAGGTACAGGTGCTTTACGCGCCGGTCAGTTTCGCTGCCGCAACGTTTGAGCAATCCCTCCTGCTCCATGTGATCCACCTGCTTGACCAGCGTTGCGGCTTCTATGCCCATGTGTTGTGCCAGTTCGCAGTGCGTGCAGCCATCGTGGCGCGAAAGATGCAGCAGCAGCAGCCAGCGCGAATGCGAAAAGCCGAGCGGCCGGAGCCGTCTGTCCAGCTCGGTGCGCCAGGCGTGCGCGACCAGATGTAATGTTTCAGCGAATTGTTCGTCCAGAGGTTTCATGCAGTTGTTGGTGTACTAATTGTTAGCTTGCTAAGTATTTTCGTGCAATCGGAAGATTTTGTCGAGTAAATAATTGTTTAGCAGGGTTATAGCGATGCAGACACGGCCGCGTGCAGGGTGGCGTCATCAAGTGCGTCGAGTTGGAGGACCTTGGCTGCGGAAAGACGGGTGAAGTTGCTGGCAGTTGAGCGTCGATACGCGGGATCGTAATGCTGGATCAGCAGTTTTTCCACCAGAGCGGCCCATTCCCCTTGTGCGGCCAGTCTCTGCCAGTGATCAAGGACTTGACGGCCATGCAGAGGCAACAGAGGGGTAAGACGCTGCACGAGCAACGCCGGGTCGCTTAAAAAGTGTTTGTAGTCTTCCATGAGCAGTTGCACGCGCGCAGAAACTGGTGCTTCGATCAGCAGGCAATCCGAGTCGCGCATCTTGAGCAGCAGCGATTCGGGCGTGTTGATGAGCCCGATCTTTTTGCTTTCTGCCTCCACAAATACAGGTTGCCGGACATCGAAGTGGCGCAGTGCATCCCACAACCGGCTGTCGAACATCTTCTGTGCGGGTTGGTCTTCGTCCGGAAGATTGCCGAGCAGGGAGCCGCGATGCTGCGCCAGTGCTTCCAGGTCGAGAACCTGTGCGCCCCGCGCCCGTAGCACGCGAAGCAACCGGCTTTTGCCGGAACCGGTCGGCCCGCAGACCACGCGGAACTGCAAAGCGCCGGGCAATGATTCCAGATCGGCGAGAACATGGCGGCGGTAAGTCTTGTAGCCGCCATCCAGCCTGCCGGTGGACCAGCCCACCTGCGCAAGGATATGCGCCATCGCGCCGCTGCGCTGGCCGCCGCGCCAGCAATACACCAGCGGTCTCCATTGTTTCGGCTTGTCGCTGAAGGAGGTTTCCAGATGTTGCGCGATGTTGCGCGCAATGAGTGCTGCGCCGCGCTTCTTGGCCACGAACGGCGAGACTTGAGTGTAGAGCGTGCCGACCTCCGCGCGTTGCTCATCGTTCAACACAGGGGCGCTGATCGCACCTGGGATATGGTCTTCCGCGTATTCGGCGGGGGAGCGAACGTCAATGATTTCGTCGAAATCGGACAGTTGTGATACGGTGGCGACCCTTGGATTTTGCATAGACTATTTTGTATGAACGACGCGATCAAATTGACACAGTATTCCCACGGTGGCGGCTGCGGCTGCAAGATCGCACCTGCGGTACTGGCCGAGATGCTTGCTGCGATGCCGCTCCCGCCATCTTACCCGAACCTGATGGTGGGCACCGAAAGCAGCGACGACGCCGCGGTCTACAAACTCAACGACTCCCAGGCTATCGTCGTGACCACCGATTTCTTCATGCCCATCGTGGACGATGCGCGCGACTTCGGGCGCATCGCCGCGACCAATGCCTTGTCCGATGTGTACGCCATGGGTGCGACCCCGATTCTCGCGCTGGCCGTCGTGGGCATGCCGATCAATAGATTGCCGCTGGACACCATACGCGACATCCTCGCGGGGGGGGCCTCGGTGTGCGAGGCGGCGGGGATCCCGGTCGCCGGCGGACATTCCATCGATGCACCCGAGCCGATCTATGGTTTGGTTGCGGTAGGTGTGGCGCATCCCGATCACATCAAGCGCAATGACCGGGCGCGGGCAGGGGATGTGCTCATTCTGGGCAAGCCGCTGGGCGTGGGCGTGTTGAGCGCGGCGCTGAAGAAAGGCGACCTGGATGCCGAAGGTTACCGGCAGATGGTCGATACGACCACTCAGCTCAACCGCGTCGGTGCGGTGCTGGGCGGGATGCCGGGCGTGCATGCGATGACCGATGTCACCGGCTTCGCATTGCTCGGACATCTGCTGGAGGTGTGTCGCGGTTCGAAGCTGGGCGCAGAACTGGATTACGACACGTTGCCGTTCCTGCCTGTGGCGTTGCGTCTGGCCGAACAGGGTTACAGTACCGGCGCGGCGGATCGCAATTGGAGCAGTTACGGTGCGGAGGTGGATCTGCCGCCAGGCTTTCCCGAATGGCAGCGCAAAATGCTGTGCGATCCGCAGACCAGCGGCGGATTGCTGGTGGCTTGTGCGGCGAACGAGGCAGACCGGATACTGGCTACGTTCGGCAAGCAGGGTTTCTCTGCGTCGCGGGTGATCGGAAAGATGGTTTCCGGAGAGACGCGCGTCAGGATACGTTGAGAGAGTAGCTTGGCTACGGCTCCAGGCGTAATCCTTGTGTTTGGGGGAGCGGTGCGGCCTGGGACTTTGCATGTTGATTCAACAACGCAACGATGTCCTGGTGATTTGCCTTGATGGCAAGATCAAGCGGCGTACTGCCATCCTGGTATTTTGCAAAGCAGTTGGCGCCTTTGCTGAGCAGCAGTTTGACCACTTCGGTATGCCCGTTGTTGGAAGCCTTGTGCAATGACGTCCAGCCGTCAGTGGTTGCCGAATTGACGTCTGCGTTCCTGAAGATCAGGTAGGCACAGGCAAGC
>JAJXTT010000209.1 GCA_021783525.1 Pseudomonadota bacterium | reverse complement strand
GACAACCTGGAAACCAACCTGCTCGGCGCCAACGTGCTGCGCAATTTTCAAGTGAGCCAGAACGACAGCAGCATGCTGATCGGGCGGCATTAACCAAGGACGACACATGACAGAAAGCGAATTCAATGAGCTGGCCGACGCCGTATTCCAGCGTATCGAACTGGCAATAGACGACGCCGATGCGGGCATCGATTACGACAGCAACGGCACTGTGCTGGAAATGGAATTTGCCGACGGCAGCAAGGTCATCGTCAACCGCCATGTGCCGAACAGGGAGATCTGGCTGGCAGCAAAATCCGGCGGATTCCATTACGCACTGGAGAACGAGCGCTGGTTCAGTCAGCGCGACGGCAGCGAACTCTTCACCAAACTGAGTGAACTGGTGAAACTGGGCAGCGGACAACAGCTGGACTTCTAGCCGCACCGACCCGCCTGGCGGAAAGCGCCGGAACGTCATCGGCATGATCAATTCGGCAATTGAACGGCTTTACTTCCGTCATTCCGGGTTTGACCCGGAATCCAGCAATGCCAATATCGGCGCGCGTTGCGCGCCACTGGATACCGGCCTTCGCCGGTATGACGCGCTTTTATATTCGTGCCGGATCAACAGGGGAAGTGCCAGGCGAAAGGACTTGATGTTTCGAAACGTCAGTCATCTGGGGGAGGAGACTACTGGGAATCGTTTCCTGTCCGCCTGGCAAGACGAACTCTAAAGCCTGTTTTGCCGTTTGGGAATGCGTCATATTGTCGCAGTCCGTTCCGGCCTGCGGATTCATATTCGGCATATTGTGGCTACGGCATCACATCCGGCTGCGCCGAATATGAGCCTGCACCGCAAAGCCCCGTGCGCTCACCGCTCACACGGCTTTGTCGCAGTCCGTTCCGGCCTGCGGATTCATATTCGGCATATTGTGGCTACGGCATCACATCCGGCTGCGCCGAATATGAGCCTGCACCGCAAAGCCCCGTGCGCTCACCACCCACACGGCTTTGTCGCAATCCGTTCCGGCCTGCGCCGGCATACGCACCGATTCCCTACTCGGCCACCCCGTAGCCGCGCAGTTCGGTTCTGCACTGCTTGTAATCCGGGCACACGCTCTCCACCACGCGCCAGAACGCGGGCGAGTGGTTCATCTCGATCAGGTGCGCCAGCTCGTGCACCACCACGTAGTCGATCAGGTGCAGGGGCATCTTCACCAATTGCCAGTTCAGCCGCACCACGCCCTGCACGGTGCAACTGCCCCATTGGGTGCGCGCCGAGGTCAGCCTGATCTCGCGCGGCGACACCTGCAGCAACGGCGCGAAATGCGCCACACACTCCTCGAACACCCGCAACGCTTCGTTGCGATACCAGAGCGTCACCGCTTTTTCGATATGTGCCGCCTCCGCCTCCACGCCGACCGGCACATGCAGTACCTCCCCGTGCAATTGCGGTGCAACCCCGCGCGACCGGGGAGTCAGCGTCAAAAGGAACTCTTCACCGCGGAACGGGATGCGCGCGCCTTCCGCCCAGAAAATCGGTGCCGCCTTCTTTGATTCCCAGCTGTCGAGTTGCTTCACCACCCAGGCGGCTTTGTCCTGCAACACGCTGTGCAGCCATTTTTCGGAAGCCCGCAACGGCGCATTCACGGTGAGGCCGCGATCGTCGATGCGCAGACTGATGCTGCGGCGATAGCCGCTGCGTTTGAGGGTGTAACTGATTTCTTTGCCGACAAGGTGGATGTTGCGTTGTTCAACGACGGGCGGTGCGCCTTTTCGAAGCAAGGCCGTGAGCATCAGCCGAGGCGCTCCATTTCGCCTTCTATCCAGTCCTCCACGCGGCGGTTGATCTCCTCCGCCTTGAGTCCCGCCGGATCGATGGGCTGGCCGATACTCATGACGATGGTACCGGGATGCTTCAGGAAGGAATTGCGCCCCCAGAACTTGCCCGCATTGTGCGCGACCGGCACCACGGGGGCGCCGCTGCTCTGCCCCAGCATCGCGCCGCCGATCTTGTACTTGCCGCGCACCCCGTAGGGCATGCGTGTACCTTCCGGAAAGATGACCACGCAGAAGCCGTGATTGAGCCTGTCCTTACCCTGCTCCAGCAATTGCCGCATCGCCTGCTTGCCTTTGCTGCGGTCAATCGCGATCGGGCTGGTCAGCGCCAATCCCCAGCCGAAGAACGGCAGCCACAGCAATTCGCGCTTGAGCACCCATACCTGGTCGGGGAATACCGTCTGCAAGGAAAAGGTCTCCCAGGCGGACTGGTGTTTGCACATCACGATGCACGGCTGTTTCGGGATGTTCTCCGCACCGCGCACTTCCATGCGGATACCGCAGATCGCACGCAGCAGCCATATCGTGCTGTAGGCCAGGCCGGTGGCGACACGATAGCGCGTGTGCGGCTTGAGCGGGAACATGAAGAGGAACATCGACGCATAGATCGGCGTCCAGACCAATTGCACCAGGAAAAAGACCAGGGAGCGTACGAATGTCATACCAGCGCCGCCACCACTGCCGCGAGGTCGGGGTAGATCAGAGTGCCCTCCGGCAGGCCGCCTTTGGCCTGCGTCTTGGTGCCCTTGCCCGTGAGCACGAGGATCGGCTGCGCTTCGAGGCGCGCTGCCGCTTCCAGGTCGCGCAGCGAATCGCCGACCGCGGGTGCGCCCTTCAGGCTGAGACCGTAACGCGTGGCGATCTCTTCGAGCATGCCGCTTTTGGGCTTGCGGCAGCCGCAGTTCGCGTCATTGGTATGCGGACAGAAGAACACCGCGTCGATACGCCCGCCCAGCTGGGCGCACGCCTTGTGCATCTTGTCGTGGATGGCGTTCAGCGTCGGCATGTCGAACAGGCCGCGCCCGATGCCGGACTGGTTGGTCGCCACCACCACGCGATAATCGGCCTGGGTCAGGCGCGCGATCGCTTCCAGACTGCCGGGAATGGGCTTCCATTCGTCCGGATTCTTGATGAACTGGTCGGAGTCGAAATTGATGACGCCGTCGCGGTCGAGAATGATGATTTTGCTCATGGAAACTTTCAGTAATCCGGAGTTTCGGGATGCAGCGCAAGGCGCACGGCGCGCAACGACCGAGACATACCGTGGTGGTAGGCGAGGGAGTGAGCACCGCGCAACGCAGCGATGCGCCCGAAAAACGGATTAATGGAAGTTTCCATCATGCTGCCAGCTTCGAAATATCAGCAACCTGGTTCATCAGGCCGCCAAGCTGCTTGAGCAGCAGCGCGCGGTTGATACGCAGCTTCTGGTCTTCCGCCATGACCATCACCTGATCGAAGAAATCGTCGACGAACGACTTGAGCGTCACCAGCGTTTTCAGGTTCTGCCCGTACTCGCCGCGGGCAAAATACCCCTGCACAAAGGGCGCGATATCCGTCATCGCCTGGTACAGGTTGCGCTCGGCATCGTCCGTCATCAGACCGGCATCGAATGCCGCATTCGCCATCGCCGCGCCGAGCTCCTCGTGGTTCTTGCGCATGATGTTCTGCACGCGCTTGTTCGCGGCTGCCAAGTCCTTCGCCACATCCATCGCGGCGAAACCGCGCACGGCCAGCAGGCGCGGCACCACCTCGTGCAGGCGGCCATTCAGCACGGCCAGCACGGCCTCGATATGCGACACCTCGAAACCGCGGTCGCGCAGATAACCGCGCAGGCGTTCGATCATGAATCCTTCCACGTCCGCTGCAACCGTCGCACTCAGCATACCCTTGGGGAAGTTCTCTGCCGTCGCCCTGAGCAGGGCCGGCAACGGCAGGTCGAGCGGCGTCTCGATCAGGATGCGCAGGATACCCAAAGCCTGGCGCCGCAAGCCGAACGGATCCTTGTCGCCCGTCGGGACTTGTCCGATGCCGTAGATTCCGATGATCGTTTCCAGCTTGTCCGCTAGTGCGACCGAGCACGACACCGCCCCCATCGGCAACGAGTCTCCGGCGAAACGCGGGTGGTAATGCGCCTCGATGGCGTTCGCCACCTCCAGGTCCTCGCCGTCGTGAAAGGCGTAGTAGCGCCCGATGATGCCTTGCAGCTCGGGGAACTCGCCGACCATGTCGGTGATCAGGTCGGCCTTGCACAG
>JAJXTT010000208.1 GCA_021783525.1 Pseudomonadota bacterium | reverse complement strand
GCACGTGAATACCGCCTGTTCCCGGTAAAATTGAGATTTACAGAAAAGAACGGTGAAGTCTCCGGCGAGGCTGTCATCACCGACATCCGCGTGTCGGAAGAAGAAGGAGTGAGAAAAGATGTTGTTAACTGAATACCGCCTCGACCTGGTCATACAGGCTTTGCGCAACACCCTGAAAATGGAGCACCCGGCCGATGCCGTATTGCGCCATTTCTTCCAGGCCGAACGGATCGGTTCCAACGAACGCTCGCTGGTGGCCGAAACCCTGTTCGGTGTCCTGCGCCACCGCCTGTTGCTCGAATACGCCTGCACGCTCGATAAAGGCCAGGCCACGGCACGCCGCTTGGCGCTGTCGTACTGGATCCGGTTCGGCGGCTACAACCTGCGCGAACTGGAACCCCTGCTCAAGGCAAAGGAGGCGGAGTGGCTGGGCAAGGTCAAGGCCATCGCCGCCGACGGACTGCCTTTGTCCATCCAGGCCGAGTTGCCGGAATGGATCGTCGACAAGTTGCGTGCCTGGCACAGCGATGCCGATATCCTTGAACTGGGCCGCTCCATGCAGCAGCCGGCCCCGCTGGACCTGCGCGTGAACACCTTGCTGGCGAACCGCAACGAGGTGCTGCAATCCCTGCAGGCCGAAGGGCTGGACGCGCAAGCCACTCCCTGGTCGCCGATGGGCATCCGCCTCAAGTACAAACCGGCGCTGAACAAGCATGCGCTGTTCCTGACCGGCAAATTCGAGGTGCAGGACGAAGGCAGCCAGATGCTGGGGTTGCTGCTCGCGCCGAAGCGCAACGACATGGTGGTGGATTTTTGTGCCGGCGCAGGCGGCAAGACGCTGATGCTCGGCGCGATGATGAATTCGCAGGGCCGGTTGTATGCCTGGGACGTTTCCGAAAAGCGCCTCACCAACCTGAAACCGCGCCTGAAGCGCTCCGGCTTGTCCAACGTGCAACCCCAGCTGATCGCCCACGAGAACGACAGCAAGGTCAAACGCCTCGCGGGCAAGATCGACCGCGTGCTGGTGGATGCGCCCTGCAGCGGACTCGGCACGCTGCGCCGCAACCCGGACCTGAAGTTCCGCCAGTCGCCGCAAAGCGTGGCCGAGCTGAATGTGAAACAGGCGGCGATCCTGGACTCCGCCGCACGGCTGCTGAAACAGGGCGGACGCCTGGTCTACGCCACATGCAGCGTGCTGCACGAGGAGAACCAGGCCATCGTGGAGGCCTTCCTCGCCACGCATCCCGATTTCGCCCTGCTTCCCGCAGGCGACGTGCTGCGGCAACAGCACATCGAACTGGCGATGGGCGACTATCTGCAACTCAACCCGCAACAGCACAATACCGACGGGTTCTTTGCGGCTGTGCTGGAACGCAAGGCCGGGCCAGGCGGAGCGCACGGGCACGAAACGATCAAATCTGTGGAATAATTAACCCTATAGACTGCAGGGCGCCGCGACCCCTCATCGGGAATCGCAGGGATCAAATAAAACATGCCCGCAGGGAGGGTTATGAAGGAATTCACACTATGCGGCCCGGCGATGGCCGGCATACTGCTTGCTGCGTCGTGCGCCGGCACGTCGTACGCCGAGGAAGAACAATGGCCGGACCTGAGCCTGGGCGACCTGATGAAAGTCGGGGTCGAGACCGCTTCCCGCAAGAGCCAGTCCGTTTCCAACACCGCCGCTGCCGTTTTCGTCATCTCCGCGTCCGACATCCGGCGCTCCGGCGCCCTGTCGATCCCCGAAGCGCTGCGTCTGGCGCCCGGGGTCGAGGTCGCCAGCATGAGCAACAATACCTGGGCCGTGTCCATACGCGGTTTCAACGGACGCATGGCCAACAAACTGCTGGTCATGGTCGACGGCCGTTCGATCTACAGCTCGCTCTATGGCGGCGTCATCTGGGAAGCGGAGAACATCCCGATGGAAGAGATCAGCCGCATCGAGGTCATACGCGGCTCGGCGGGACTGGCCTGGGGCTCGAATGCGGTCAACGGCGTGGTCAACATCATCACCAAGCGCGCACAGGACACCTCCGGCTGGCTGGTCGACAGCCACGTCGGCACCTCAACCGGCAAAGCGGGAACGGCCCTGCGCTACGGCACAAAGATGGAAGACGGATCGGCCTTCCGCGTGACGGTCAACGACCAGCAACGCGACGGGGGCAAGGAAGTCGACGGCAAGGACGCCCAGAACCAGTGGAACGACACCTCACTGGACTTTCGCTATGACAAGCCGGATGGCGTCGATACGCGCTGGCTTTTCACGGGCCGTATTTACGAGTCCAAGAGCGGCGATCCCTGGCTCATCCCCACGTTCGATCCGGCTGCCGAATACAATCCCGCCCTATACGGGACAGCACGGCTCGTTCCCTATATTTCGACAAAGAACGGCGGGGATCTGCTCGGACGTCTCGACCAGACCACCGACGGTGGCGGCGAAGTGCGTATCCAGACCTATGTGGAAAAATTCCAGGGCTCGGTCGTCGGCGAAAGCGACAGCCACACCACGCTGGATATCGATGCGCAACATCGCTTCCCGCTCGGGGAATCGCATGACATCGTGTGGGGCGGCAATTACCGCCAGAGCAGGCACCAGGAGACAATGGGGGCGACCGGGTTCCTGACTTCGTCACAGCCGTACATTACGGTCAATCTCGCCAGTCTCTTTGCACAGGACGAATGGACGCTCGTTCCGCATCAATTCAACGTGCAGGCGGGTGTGCGGGTTGAAAGGCAGACCTACGGCGGAACGGCTCCGCAACCGTCGATTCGCACACTTTGGACACCGAACGAAAGGCACTCGCTCTGGCTCGCCTGGTCGAAGACGGTCCGGTCTCCGAGCATCGTCGACCGCGCGATCGGCGCCTATCCCGGCGCCGTGCCGGCGACCGGTCCGGGCACGCTGCCGGTGCTGCTTTACGCCGCACCCGGAGAACTGTCCAACTTCGGCAATGAAAATGTCCGCACGGTCGAAGCCGGCCACCGGGCTCAATGGACGCCCTCCTTCTATTCCGACCTGACCGCCTACGTGAGCAAATATGACGGCGTCTTCGGCATCCTGAACCAGACGATGGCAGCCAATACCTACGCGGGCTTTACCGGTTTGCCCGTCGATCCGGCCTGTACCGCCGCAATGGCCAATTTCGGCCTCGCGGCGAACACGCCCGGCCTGTGCCTGACCATCAATCGCGGCAATATCCTGCCGGTGCGCACCCGCGGGATCGAGCTATCCACCGAGTGGACCCCCGTTGCCGACTGGCGGTTGCAGGTCAACGCCTCGCGGATGTGGTTGGACGGGGGCCCCGACAACAGCGGCGTCGTCTACGGCAACAGCCCGAACTACCAGGGTTCGCTCCGCTCGTCCTACAACTTCACGCAGGACATCCACTTCGATCTCTGGCTGCGCCGGATCGGCGGCCTGTCCAACACCGGATTCGTCTCCGGTGCGGTGGGTACGGTGCCTATCGACGCCCGGAACGAGCTGGACCTGCGACTCGCGGATCAGTTGAGCGCAGCACTGGAACTCTCGCTCACGCTGCAGAACCTGCTGTCCAGACAGCAATTGCAGATCTACCCGGACTATATGCCTTCCCTCCCGATCGTGCCGCAACGCACGGTCTACCTGAAGGCGCTATGGCATATCCGATGAGCCTGCAACAGACGCGACCATTCCGTAATGCATGATCGCTGCATGAACTATCCGGCGCGCTTCTGTCTGGCTTTGCTGTTACTTGCCGGCACGAGTTCACAACCGTGCCGTGCCGAGCTCTCGGAGATACAAGTCGAGTCGGCATACATCCTGAACTTCATCAAGTTTGCGGAATGGCCAACCGCTTATGTAAAATCCGGCGACCGGATCACGCTGTGCGTGATGGGAAATGCAGACCTGCAGGAAACGCTCTCGACCGTGAATGGGCGCAAAGTGGGCGCTTACGAGTTACAGATCCGTCCGCAGGAAGGCAATAGCGAGGCTTTAAGTTCTTGTCATGTGCTGTACATCGACCAGCAGGACGAGCGCCGTTTCATTCCCACCCTCAAATCCCTGGCCGGAAAACCTGTCTTGACCATCTCGGACATACCGAACTTC
>JAJXTT010000207.1 GCA_021783525.1 Pseudomonadota bacterium | reverse complement strand
GGGCGATGCCGGCGGGCCACGTTACCTATACTCCCGGCGTTCCCTGCACCGTTTGCCATACTGGGACAACCGTGGCGACGGGCGCCGCCTTGCACGCCTATCTGTCCCAGACGGCATGCAATTCCTGTCATTACAGAGGTGCCGTCGTTTATGCGCCGAATCATCCGCCTCAACAAAGCAGTCACAAGGGGAACGTGACGTGTTCGAGCAGTTCGTGTCATGCCCCGTTGGGTAGAAAAGGGACGGCCTATATCAACTGGGATTGACCTTGCCCGGGCGGGGTGGGTGGCATTGCCGCGAGATCTTCAACGCGGTGATTACACAATCGACTCAACCTGTGTACAGGGACAAGAGTGCTGCAATTTATTGAAAGTCGGTAGGAGTCGGGATGAGGAAGCGTTTCTTTAAGCGTCATGGATTTTTTGGCGGGCTATTGCTGACCCTTCTGCCTTTTGTTGCGGATGCACAGCCTCTGGACGAAGTCGAGCTTGAGTATCAGCGCCAGGGAGTCGTCGCGACCATTCGGTTGACCGGGCCGGTGCAGTACCTGCGCCATTTTCCCGAGAGCCACGGCAAGACACTCGAAATCTATTTCGAGCGCGTTCAAGGAGTGGCAAGCACAGAGCCCTGGGTGGACGATGAAGTGCGCAAATCCCCGCCTTCCGGACTCATTCCCGGCTTTACGGTGACCACGAGAGACCAGCTGACCAAGCCAAAACTGGTGATCGAGTTTTCACGCGAGGCGGAATTCAGCGTGGAAGCGGGCAAGGACAGGAGGAGTTTCCTGATTACCATACGCCCGGACAAGCAGCCGGTGAGCAATGGACCCCTGCCGTTCCTGCCCGTGATCGGTCCGGAGGTGAAACCCGCAGCCGGAACGGCATTGAAGCCCGAGGAGGCGGCAGCGGCGGACATCAACCGGCAAGCTCGCGATTTGATGGTACAGGCGCGCGACGCATTGGCTGCCAGGCAAAACGAACAGGCGGTCGAAATACTGAACAAGCTGTTGCTGTTGCCACCCAACAATTACACCCAGCAAGGGCAGGAATGGATCGGGGTGGCGCGCGAACGCAGCGGACAGCCCGACAAGGCAAAAGTCGAATACGACCTGTATCTGAGGTTGTATCCGGACGGCGCCGGTGCGGAACGTGTGGCGCAACGTCTGGAAGGCCTGTCCGGGAAAGCTGGCGCGAAGTCGCCAATGACGGCTGCGAGCGACGAAAAGAAGCCGGCTCCGAGCGTGACGACATTCGGCAGCATATCCTCGCGTTATTACTACGGCAGAAGCAATATCGCGACGACCAGCACTTTCAACGGCGCGACGACGACCGATTCGCAATCGATGACCGATCAGTCCATGCTCATCACCAGTGTGGACGCGTCGGAGCGTTACAGAAACGAGAACTACGACAGCCGTCTCGTGTTCAGGGATGTGAACACCAAGAATTTCCTGTCTACCCAGCCCAGCTACAATCGGGCAATTGCAGCCTACGGCGAAATCAAGGGCCGCACGCAGGATTATCTGGTGCGCGTCGGGAGGCAGTCATCCATGGGGGAGGGCGTGCTCGGTCTATTTGACGGCCTGGCCGCCTCATATGGCGATGCGCAGGACATCCGCGTGAACAGCGTGGCCGGAGCCCTGGTGGATTATTCGCCCGGCGCCAAGCCGCGATTTGTCGGCGCCAGCGTGGACAAGGGGGCGTTTTCGTTCTACGGCATCAACCAGACCGTGGAGGGGACGCTCGACCGGCGCGCGATAGGCTCGGAATTCCGGTATTTCGACGACAGGAGAAACGCATACGGACTACTGGACTACGATACCTATTTCAAGGCAGTGAACGCGGCCCAGTTCATGGGCATGACGAAGGGGACGTATCTGCTGCCCGACAGTACCGTGAGCTTCATGCTGGACCACCGCAAGACCCCCTCCCTGAGCATCCGCAACGCCCTGAACGGAGCGAGCACTTCATCGGTCAATGATTTGCTGCAGACCATGTCGGTCAGCAGCTTGCGCGATCTCGCCATGTCCCGTACCGCGACAGCGAACATGGGGCAGGTCGGCATCACTGTCCCTTTCCGCGAAAAATGGCAGGCTGGGGGTGATTTCCGCCTGACCAACACGACAGGACTCGGCCAAAGCGGGCAGACGATCGATCCGGTCACGGGCTTGCCAGTATCCCAGGGCACCGGCGCTGCCACCCCCCAGGGATTTGTTCAAACCACACCGGGGCGGGGGCTGGAAAGAAGCGTGACCGGGCAAGTCATCGGGAGCAGCCTTTACAGGCAAGGAGATATCTGGTCGGGGAGCGTCACTCTGAGCTCCAGCGGCACCGTGAACGGCCATACTGTGTTCTTCTACAACCACAACCAGATCAATAGCGGCTGGATGGTGGATACGACGCTGCAGGTGTCCAGTTTCAAGGATCAGTTCGGCGGTACGACGACGCAAGTCATGCCGATGCTGCGCGGGTCCTATCGTTTCAGGGAGCGGTTCACTTTCGATACGGACCTGAGCTACCAGAAGATCGATACAAACGGCCCGCAAGTAAGCACGCGCATTTCCAGCCTGTTCTGCTCGGGGGGAGTACGCTGGGATTTCTGAGTCGACCGAGATCGGTTCAGGAGTATTATCGGAATTTGGAGGGGGCGTTCCTCGACGGCTGCGCAAGGTTTTTGCATGCATTGGCATGCATTAAGGGAGTGCCGGCCTGCGGTGCATGCCCACCGGTTTTGGTATTCTAATAATGATTATTATTTAAGACCTGTCGGACCGTGCTTCTGACGCCGTCTGGTAAATTCCTCCCTTCCTAAAACAGGAGTCATCATGAAAATCCACGAATACCAGGGTAAAGAGATACTGCGCGAGTTCGGTGTGCCGACCCCGCGCGGAGTAGCATGCTTTAGCGTAGAAGAGGCGGTCGCGGCGGCACAGAAACTGGGTGGCAAAGTATGGGTGGTGAAGGCTCAGATTCATGCAGGCGGCCGCGGCAAGGGCGGCGGGGTGAAAGTGGCGAAGTCGCTGGATGAAGTGCGCCAGTTTGCGGGCCAGATTCTGGGCATGCACCTCGTCACCCACCAGACCGGACCTGAGGGGCAAGTGGTACGACGCCTGTTGATCGAGGAGGGCGCGCAGATCGTCAAGGAATTCTATGTCGGCATGGTGGTGGATCGCGCCTCGCAGCGCGTGGCACTGCTGGCTTCCAGCGAAGGCGGCATGGAGATCGAAGAAGTCGCGAAGCATTCGCCGGAGAAGATCCGGACGGTCCGTATCGACCCGGTGGCCGGATTGACCGATGCCGAGGCAGCGCAAGTCGCCCGGGCCATCGGCGTCCCCGATGTGGCGAATGCCGAGGCAGTCAAGGTGCTGCAAGGACTCTATCGCGCGTTCGTCGAGAAAGACGCGATGCTGGCGGAGATCAATCCCCTGATCATCACGGCGGATAACCGCGTGGTGGCACTGGATGCAAAATTCAATTTCGATTCCAATGCGCTGTATCGCCGCCCGGAGATCGTGGCCTATCGCGATCTGGATGAAGAAGACCCGGCAGAAATCGAGGCATCGAAGTTCGAGCTCAGCTACATCCAGCTTGACGGCGACATCGGCTGCCTGGTGAACGGCGCGGGGCTGGCGATGGCGACCATGGACATCATCAAGCTCTACGGCGGCAGCCCGGCCAACTTCCTGGATGTGGGCGGCGGTGCGAACAAGGAGAAAGTCACGGAGGCGTTCAAGCTGATGCTGAAGAATCCTCATCTGCGTGCCATTCTGGTCAATATCTTCGGCGGCATCATGAAGTGCGATGTGATCGCGGAAGGCGTGGTTGCGGCGGCGCGCGAAGTGCATCTCAGCGTGCCGCTGGTGGTGCGCCTGGAAGGAACCAACGTGGAACTCGGCAAAAAGATACTGGCGGAATCCGGCTTGCCCATCATCTCCGGTAACGATATGGCGGACGCGGCGCAAAAAGTCGTTGCGGCTGCGAAAGGTTAAACAGCATGTCCATACTGATCAACAAGAACACCAAAGTCATTACGCAGGGCATGACCGGCAAGGTCGGCCAGTTCCATACCTTCCATTGCAAGAATTACGCGAATGGCGCGAACTGCTTCGTTGCCGGCGTGAA
>JAJXTT010000206.1 GCA_021783525.1 Pseudomonadota bacterium | reverse complement strand
GGTTCCATAATTGTAGCCCTTCCCGACCTAAAAGCGACAATTGTCAACGATCCTGTAGCTCAAATGATTTCGTGTGGCACATCCCTACTTGCCTTCCGCCTTTTCCTGCGCTGCAAGAAGCAACAGGTCGTTCGGTTGTCCGCGCATGAGTTTCAGGAGTTCACTTCGTGCTGCCTCTGCCGTGCATCCCTTTGCGACCAATTTGTCGACCATGTCCTGAAACCGCGTGCGACGCTTGATGCCATCCTCGCTGAGATCGCGCCGATTCGAGAAACTCTCAAGCAAGGTCGAGCCGCAGACACAGTTTCTGAACAGGTCGACGATCAATTCGCCTTCATCGCCCACGCTTTGCTTCAAGCCGCTGGTATCTGCCCGCACCGGCCGCGTGGCGGCGAGGAATTCGGCCGCACTCCGGTATTCCTGGCCGCAATTCCGGCAGCGCTTCGGAAATGCCGATTCCGCCAGTTCCCGCAGCCCGGCAAACAACCCTTCATCAATGTGTGGACCAGGCATGGAGAACTCCTGATGATCGTCCAATATTACTATTCCCGCAGATGAAATCCTTGACGTGAAATACTTTTCATCCAGTTCAGACGCGCGGTGCGTCAAGTCGCGCTGATCAGCGACTCGGCAGCAATTCCGACCCGGACATTGCCCCACAGGCGGCCGTCGATCTCGATGGGCATGGCGATATCGCACAGAACCTCCCCCGTGTCGCGCAGATAGGTGCGCAGCAGCACCGGTTTTGTGTTCTTCGCCGCCCGCAACTCTCCGGGGTTTTCGAATTTGCGGTTGCAGCGGTTGCCGGCGATGTCCACTGCGTCGTCCCCGGTGAGGGGTTTGGAGAATTTCAGGTTGTGCGACGACAGGTAACCATCCGTGTTGACACCGACCGCGTATATGCAACCCGGAATGTAGTGCAACGCCTCCTCAAGCAGTGCCTGGCAACGCCGTGTGTATTCTTCGCCCCAGGACACGCGATACTTCTGCGGCTTGCTCTTGCCAAGTGGAACGTAGTTCCTGTCGAAAATATCCAGTCCGGCGTTGGCCATCCCGCCAAGCTCGTTCTTGAGTTTGTCGCGGAACAAACGCGTCTTTCCGACGACCGCTTCGAAAGTGCCGGTGCCGATATTGAAGCGCGAAACCAGTTCCTGGATGCCTTCGGTCGACTGGGACAGCACCGCCGTGCGTTTGCCTGAATCCACCATGTGGGCGGAGACATTGGCCGACAGCTCATGTATGGCCACCACATTTTCATGTACCTGGGCATTCGTCGCGGATAACTGCTCCATCGCTGCCGCGATTTGCAGCAACTGTTCGCCGGTGCGTTCGAAGTCTCCCACCATGACCTGGAACTGCCCGGAAGACCGTCCCACAACTTCGCGCGTATGCTGGACGTCGGCATTGATCTCCTCGTTTTCTGTGCGCGTGTTCTTTACCTGGGCCAACATGGCGGCAACGTTGCCGGTGATCTCGGAAGCCGCCTTGTTGACGCTTTCCGCAAGCTTCCTGACCTCGTCGGCGACGACGGCGAAGCCGCGTCCTGCCTCGCCGGCCCGGGCCGCCTCGATCGCGGCATTCAGTGCCAGCAGATTGGTCTGGTCTGCCACCTTGCGGATCAGCGTCGCGAACTGATTGACGTTTTCGGAGCGATGCCACAGATCGTCGACGGTATGGTTGAAGCGCAGCACCTTTTCGCCGACGGAATTGATCCGTTCGGTGATGTCCTGCATCTCGCCCAGCGAGATTCGCGCCTGCTTCAGATTGACGTTGGTCGAATTGGCGATGACCTGGGTGCTTTGCGACACGCCGTCGATCGCCTTGGTCGACTCGTTGCTGGCAATGAACACGCTGTCCGTCAATGTCGCCTGTTGGCGCACATTGGTCGCCGTTTCATCCAGATTCACATTGACGAGGACCGCATCGCGCGCGATGGACACGCTCACATTGCGCACTTCGCCGATGATCTGGCGCATCTTGTGCGCAAAAAGATTGTAGCTCCGGGCCAGCTGCCTGAACTCATCGTGGGTAGTGAGCGGAAGGTCGCGCGAGAAGTTGCCTTCGCCCTTGCTGATTTCCTCGAAAATGCCGGTGATGGTCTTGACCGGACGCACGATCAAATGCCGCATGTAGAGAATCTGGAGAATATTCCAGACGAGGGAGACCACCGTCAGCGCGGCCAGTACCTTCAGGCCGAAGTCCAGGTCCGCCATGATGGAATTCGCGGTGGCATCGGCGACGCCGTTGCTCGCCAGCGTGCCTTGTATGTCCTGGCGCACCTTGAAATAGGTGAGCAGATAAAGGAGGTCGACCATGAACAGGAAGAGAAAGCTCAACAGCTTCTTCGTCAGCGTATTCCATATCTTCCGCTCTGCCCATTCGTAGACTTCCTGAAATGCGTTCATGTTTGCCTCCCGGGCGGGTGCCGGCTCGTTGGCCGGCACCGTTGTTCAGATCATGGAATCATCCACGGTAACAGATAAGCCTGCACTGTGGTAATCACGCCCACGATTCCGGCCAGCATCAGGCTGTGTTTCAGCGTGAAGCGGAACAGGTCGCCTTCATGTCCGACCAGGCCCACGGCCGCGGTGGCTACCGCGATGGACTGCGGCGAGATCATCTTGCCGGTGACGCCGCCGGTCGAATTGGCTGCCACCATCAAGGTGTCGCTGACGCCGATCTGATGGGCGGTGTTGGCCTGCAGGTTGCAGAACAGCGCGTTCGATGAGGTATCCGATCCGGTGAGGAACACGCCTATCCATCCCAGGAAGGGCGAGAAGAACGGAAAGGCCGCGCCCGTACCGGCCAGCAGCAACGCCAGCGTTGCAGACAAGCCGGAGTAGTTGGCGATGAAAGCGAAGGCCAGCACCATGCCGATCGAGAATATCGGCCATTTCAGGTCGAACAGGGTGCTGCCGAAAGTCCTGATCGCATCCGCCGGCTTCATGCGCAGAACCAGCACGGTGACGATGGCGGCAAGCAATATCGCCGTTCCGGTGGCTGCCAGCCAATTGAACGAATAGACCGCCGGATAGGGAGTGGGCGCGTTGACGATGGGCTGCATCTTTATCACCAGCTTGTCGAGCATCGGCACCGGCGTGTTGATGACCGTCCACACCAGGTCTCCTCCCTTGGCAAACAGTGCCTTGAAGGGTTTGAGCGACCACACCGTGACGAAGAGCGTCAGGATGATAAAGGGAGACCATGCCTTCAGTACCTGCTTGAGCGTGTGGCTTTCGGCCTTCAGCGTCACTTCCTGTCCTGGGAAGCGGAATATGTTTCTGGGCTTCCAGAATTTCAGGAAGACCGTGAGCGAAACCAGGCTCACCAGCGCGGAGGTGATGTCAGGCAATTCCGGACCGATGAAGTTGGACGTCAGATACTGGGTGACCGCGAAGGTCGCGCCGCACACCAGGATCGCCGGCCATGTCTCGCGCACGCCGCGCCAGCCGTCCATGATCATGATGACCCAGAAAGGGATGATGATCGACAGCAAAGGCAACTGGCGGCCCGCCATCGCGCCGATCTTGAACGCATCGATGCCGGTGACCTGTCCCGCAACGATGATGGGGATGCCCATCGCGCCGAATGCGACCGGGGCGGTGTTGGTGATCAGGCACAGGCCGGCGGCATAGAGCGGATTGAATCCCAGCCCGACCAGCAGCGCCGCGGTGATCGCCACCGGAGCGCCGAATCCGGCTGCGCCCTCAAGAAAGGCGCCGAAGGAGAATCCGACCAGCAGCATTTGCAGGCGCTGGTCTTCCGTCACGGATATCACCGAGGAGCGGATGACGTCGAACTGCCCGGTCTTCACCGTGACCTTGTAAAGGAATACCGCGGTGACTATGATCCACGCGATCGGCCACAAGCCGAAGAGAAAACCATAACCGGCCGACGCCAACGCCATCGTGACGGGCATCTTGTAGAACAGGATAGCTACCATCAGCGCCAGGGCGACGGTGATGGTGCTGGCGATATACCCCTTGATCCTGAAAACAGCCAGGGCAACAAAAAAGAAAATGATCGGTATCGCGGCGATCAGTGACGAGAGCCAAAGGTTGCCTGCGGGATCGTATATTTGTTGCCAGGGCTGCATGGTGAATCTCCTCTGTTTTGTATCGAATGACT
>JAJXTT010000205.1 GCA_021783525.1 Pseudomonadota bacterium | reverse complement strand
CTTCGCGCAGTAATCCTGTGCAACGGCGCGGCGATTGATTTATGATTCGCCGCGTCGTTCAACCCGCACAAGGAGCAACACCATGAGCATCACGCTTGTCCTTCTAGGCATCTGTGTCGTCGCACTGATCTACGGCATCACCCTGTACAACAATCTGGTCAGCCTCAAGCACGGCGTTTCCAAGGCATGGGCGAATATCGATGTGCTGCTCAAGCAGCGCCATGACGAACTGCCCAAACTGGTCGAAGTATGCAAGCAGTACAAGCAGTTCGAACAGGAGACGCTGCAGCGCGTGATCGCCGCGCGCTCCCAGGTGCAATCGGCACGCGAAGGCCAGGACATCGCGGCGCTGGGCAAGGCGGAAGGTGCGATGCGTGCCAGCCTGGGCGGTTTGTTTGCGGTGGCCGAAGCCTATCCCGATCTGAAGACCGACCAGAACTTCATGCAGTTGCAGAACCGCATCACCGGACTGGAGAACGGCATCGCCGACCGGCGCGAGTTGTACAACGACTCGGTGAACATCTATAACGTCGGCATCGAACAGTTTCCCGGAGCGCTCATCGCCAACATGTTCGCCTATACTTCAAAGCCGCTGCTGGAATTCTCTTCAGCCGAAAAGGCCGATGTGGACATGAAATCCCTGTTCAGCTAAATAGCCCGCGGGCATTCGCCGCGTTTGGACTCGGCGTCTCCGCCCCGGCAAGATCGACCATTCAAATATATCCATAGAAGGAAAAAACACCATGAAGAAACTGATTGCATTGCTCTGCACACTCGGGATCGCACAACCTGCCACGGCAGCCAGCATTTCCACCTTGCAAGCGCTGGGCCAGGCCGACTTCAGGACTCTGTCCGAAGATCTCGGCGCCGCCTTGAGCTACAAACCCGTCACGCCTGCCGCGCCGCTCGGCGTCACCGGGTTCGACCTGGGCATCGAAGTGACACAGACGGACATGTCCAGGAGCTCGCAGATCTGGAGCAAGGCCACCAACGGCGGAAGCTCGATCAGCAACCTGTATATACCGAAGCTCCACATCGACAAGGGATTGCCTTTCGGCATCGATATCGCGGCTTTTTATTCCAAGATACCCACCACCAACATCTCGCTGTATGGCGGTGAGTTGCGCTATGCGATTCTGGATGGCGGTCTCGCAGAACCGGCAGTCGCTATTCGCGGCTCCTACACCAGACTGGGCGGAGTAGACCAGCTGTCGCTCGATACCAAGGGGCTGGATGTCTCCATCTCCAAGGGCTTCGCCATGTTCACCCCCTATGCCGGCGTCGGCGAGGTCTGGGTCAACAGTTCCGCGAATGTCACCGGTGCCGGCGGCGTTCCCCTGTCGCAATCGTTCACGCAGGGCAAGATATTCGCCGGCGCCAACCTGAACCTTGGCTTCAGCAATCTGGCAGCGGAAATAGACAGGACCGGCGGCATACAGTCGATCAGCGCGAAACTGGGCTTCCGTTTCTGACAGCCCGCCACCGCTGCGCGTAGCCAATAGAGGACGTCGATGCTGACCACCCTCCGCCGCGAATACACGCAACTCATCACTTCCGGCGGACAACTGCTGCTGTTGCTCGTCGGCCTCAAACTGGGATCGCATACCGGCTGGCTCTGGTGCCTGGGCAGCATGGCGGTCGTCAGCCTTTTCGCATGGTATTCCACCCTGTATCGCCTGCGGGCGATCAGCGGCACACCCACATCGCGCATCGGCTCCGCCGCACAGGGCTACGTGGAATTGATCGGACGCGGCAAGCCCGGCCCCTCGCCGCTCATCAGCAAATTGCGCGTGTTGCCGTGCCTGTGGTACCGGTGGAAAGTGGAGGAACGCAATGCAAAGAACCAATGGACGACACTGGATAAAGGCGAGAGCAGCGACTACTTCGTGCTGCGCGACGACAGCGGCGACTGCGTGGTCGACCCGGGACAGGCCGAGATCGTCACCAAGCATCGCGACGAATGGATCGACGGCAACCATCGCTACACCGAATGGAAACTCATCCAGGACGATTATATCTACGTCATCGGCGAGTTCAAGACCGTAGGCGGCAGCAACACGACGCTCACGCAGGATGACCTGGTGAAGCAGGTCCTGTCCGAATGGAAGATGGACAACGCCGATCTGCTCAAGCGCTTCGACCTGGACAACAACGGCGTACTCGATATGCGGGAATGGGCGCTGGCGCGTTCGGCCGCAAAAAGGGAAGCGGAAAAGCGCATGAACGAAGCCCTCGCCGACCCCGACGTCAATTTCATCCTGAAACCGCGCGACGGACGGCTGTTCCTCATCAGCAATCTGGACCAGGACAAACTCGAGCTCCGGTACAAACTCTGGGCCTGGGCGCACATCGTCATCCTCTTTGGCTCGCTGATCAGCCTGGCCTGGCTGGTACGGCAGCCATGATTTCCGGATAATTTTCCGCCGGAATGGTCTAATGCTGCCGACAGCCGGAATACGGGATATACAAGCACTATCAATATAGTTTTCCCCGAACATTGGATGTCAGCCTGCAACAACCAGAGAGGAGCTTGCCATGAAGAACTATTTTGCGATTGGGCTTTTCACACTAACGGTTTCACTGCCCGCCTTTGCGGCGCTCGATAACGGTGCCGCAGCACCCAGATTTGTGACACAGGCTTCATTGGGAGGGAAGGTATTCACCTACTCCCTGAGCGATGCGCTGAAGAAAGGACCGGTGGTGCTGTATTTCTATCCGGCCGCGTTCACGAAGGGCTGTACGATCGAAGCGCACGATTTTGCCGACGCGATCGAAAAGTATCAGGCTCTCGGCGCAACGGTGATAGGCGTTTCACATGACGATATCGAGAAGCTGAACAAATTCTCAGTGAGCGAATGCCGGGAGAAATTCCCGGTGGCGGCCGACCCGGACCAGAGCATCATGAAATCCTACGACGCGATACTCGCCGCCAAGCCGGAATATGCCAACCGGGTTTCCTACGTCATCTCCCCTGCCGGCAATATCATCTTCTCATATGCAGACATGAATCCGGACAAACATGTCGAATACACGCTCGAAGCGGTGCGGAAATGGAATGCGGAACACAAGCCGAATTGACCAGCCGGCACTGGAAACCGGATGCACGGCCGGTCCAGAGTCGAATGAAGCAAGACGACGATGAACGCCTGCGGCGCCGGGTTCCCGGTCAAGAAGTCATTCACATCGCCGCATAGCGTTTTTTTGCGGCGACTGCGTTGACGATATATCCCCGTGTCTCGGCATAAGGCAGCCGGGTGCGCAACGTTTCGTAAACCTGTTCCGGGCTCATAGCGTTGATCTTGTCCAGCGCATCTTCCTGGCGAGCCTTGCCGTTCAACTTGCTGAACGCCCGGTACACGTTGCCGGGGCCGGTGTTATAAGCGGCGATGGCGCAATATTCACGCGATACGGCATTGCGGATCTGGTGCAACGGGCTGTCGTTCAGCAGGATGCCGAGATAGGTCGCCCCCAGCTCGATGTTGTTGTCGGCGTTGAACAGATACTCCTTGCCCGGCATCACATCTTCGCCCTTGGCCTTCCGGTACGCCTCGCGTCCGCCGCTGGATGGCACCAACTGCATCATGCCGTAGGCCGGCACGCTGGAAACCGCATAGGGATTGAAAGAACTCTCGATCCTGATGATGGCAAAGATCAGGCTGCGGCTGACCCGGGTGTCGTCGGAGAACTTGCGGACCGTGGCGGCATATTCCAGCGCACGTTTATCGAGATGCGCGTTCACCATCTTCATCTGCACGTAAAGCACCGTCTTGCTCACGCCATTGGCGTCGATGGTGCGGCTATGCAACTGATTGGTCACCAGATAGTCGGCATAGCGGTCGATATCATCACGGGTCTTGAGCACCACATCATCCTGATCCACCACCAGGTCCTGCAGATAGGGCTTGCCGCCAACCGGAATCTCCTTGTCCGAGAACAGGTCGACCGCGCCGGGATCGTCCGGCGTCAATAGCGCCACGACTGCCGCGTTGCGAAGTTTCTCTTTGGCCTGCGCTTCGTCGAGTTGCTCGATCAGGATGGTCCCCGCATCGTAATCCACCACCACGCGGTTCCGGTAGTTCTCGGTATATTTCACATAGCGCGTGCGGCTGGGCAATACAGCGGATTCGCGTTTGCCCCACTTTGCCC
>JAJXTT010000204.1 GCA_021783525.1 Pseudomonadota bacterium | reverse complement strand
TCCTTGAGCAGGCTCATGTGAATAGGTCGTCGTCAAAACGCCAGGCGGTTACAGGTGCATAGTTTATCAATTCCTGCAGGCGAGCGATAAATTCCTTGCGCGGAATCTCGCGGGCGCCCAGCGAGGCCAGATGGGGCGTGTTCATCTGGCAGTCGATCATGCCGAAATCCCATCTTTTGAGCTGAGCGGCGAGATGGGCGAGGGCGATCTTGGACGCGTCTGTCCGGCGGCTGAACATGGATTCGCCATAGAACATCCTGCCCAGCGCGATCCCGTAGAGCCCGCCGGCGAGCTGTCCGCCCATCCATGTCTCGATGGAATGCGCATAGCCCAGGCGGTGCAACTCGCAATAGGCACCGATCATCTCTTCGTGTATCCACGTGCCGCCCTGACTCGGTGAGGCGGAGCCTTCGGGTGCGGGAAGGGCGGCTTGGCGGCTGCTCCCGCACTCGTCGCTGTCGCGCACCGTGTCGCAGCCGCCGTGGGCGCGTTCCCTGGGAGCGGCGCAGGCACGCATGACCTGCTCGAAGGCCGTGTCCATGCGGACCTCATGGTTGCCCTTGCGCAGGGTCTTGCGCAAGGAGTGCGAGAGCTTGAACTCCCCCGGGAACAGGACCATGCGCGGATCGGGACTCCACCACAGGATGGGTTCGCCCTCGCTGAACCAGGGGAAGATGCCGCGACGATAGGCTTCCACCAGGCGCGCTGCGGAAAGGTCGCCGCCTGCCGCAAGCAGGCCGTTGGGCGAGCGCAATGCCTGCGTGACCGGCGGGAAGGAGAACTCGTGATGTAGCAGCGGAAGCATTGTGGATATATGGGTTTATAGGCCGTCAGGCATATAGTCATGATTGCCGATTTATGCTTATATTATGACCTATACAAAGTGCGCAGACGCTGGGAGACGCGATGTTGGGCATATTCGGCAAAAAATCGGACCACCCTCTGGCGGATATGAAGTCGGCGCTGCAAGTGCTTGAGGACATCCCGAAGAACGACGCGCTGAACGCGGTCCAGGAATTGACGGGCTGGATCGAAACCGTCGTCGAATTGGCCGATGAGTTTCGCGTGGATCACGAGTATGCGGTGCTGCGCATGTTCGACGAGACGGCTCAGCAGTTTGTGCGCAAGCTGTTGCGCGACTACTTCACTGTCCAGCCCCTGTCGAAATTCCAGGAAAACCGCCTCTGGATGGTGCTGAACGAATTCTATACCCGGAGTGAAATCGCCCATCATGGCGTGCTGACACGCTTCCGCAACGGCGAGCGCGGCGCTTCCGGCGTTAAACCGGAATTGGCCATCCTGAACGCGCGCGGTATCGCGGCTTTGACCGGGCGCCTGAAGATGGCGGTGGCGCGTTACGCCCTGGTCGAGTCCGTGCTGTGGCAGCACCTGTCCGAGTTCTATGGGCACGCCGAAATGAACGGCTATCGGAACGATGCGGTGCCTTTGTATGCGGGAGTGTCGGGCAACACTTCCGTGAACCGGGAATTTACCGCCTTGCTGACCTGGTACGGGGTGAGCGCGGGCGTGCTGAGTCCCTTGCAGGAGCATATCACCGAACGTCTGGTTGCCTACGCGAGTGACGGCCTGACGGTGTATGACCAGTACAATGCCAATGGCATACTCGTGTTCGATCTTTCGCAGCCCACACCGCCCATGCGCCTTGCCGCGGATGCCACATTGCATCCCGCTTTGCGGTTTCTGGTCGCGGGCGACGCAATGGGGAAACTCAATGAGCTGGGCACGATACTGGACAAGGGTATCGTGCCGGACTATGTCCATTTCAACGGGGCGAACTACGAGGCCGACATGGTGCGGGAGGTACTGCACCGCCTGACCGCGAACCTGACCCAGCCACCTCCGACGCGCCGCAATCCGCGCCGCAAGATCAACGTCAACCTGAAAGTGGCAAACGGTTTCTTCAAGATGCTGGAAAAGACCGACCTGGGCCTGAATTTCAGTTCCGATGCGGGTGACGTCTGGGACGTGGAGGATATCAGCGCCACGGGGTTTCGCAGCGTTGTTCCCCTTGCCCGTGCGGACGGGATCAAGATCGGCTCGCTGATCGGCAGCAAACCGGAAAACGTTCCGCACTGGGGGGCAGGCATCGTGCGAAGACTCAGCCGTGATGACAGGAACAATCTGCATATCGGTGTCGAGGTATTGAGCACGCAGATATCAGGGGTGTCGTTGTCCGACCGCGTCCATACGCTCGACGATGAAGTGCAGATTGCGATTTACCTGAACAGGCCCGCCGATACCAGCGGAGAGGCCTGGCTGCTGATGAAGCCGGACACATTTTCACCGCATCGCAGCCTGAAGATGGAATTGGGTGGAAAAGGCTACCTGTTGCTGCCCCTGTCGCTGGTCGAGACCGGCGACGACTACGACCTCGCGCGCTTCCGCCGCATGGAGCAGGAGCAGGACGTCACTGCCGAATAGGCCGTCGATCGGACAGCCGGCGCGTCAGCCATATGCCGATATCGCGTATCTCGTCGGGGCAGACCGAGTGCGGCATGTCGTAACTGTGCCATTCCAGCGCATAGCCTTGGCGCCGCAATTCTTCCGCCGAAGCGCGCCCGAAGTCGTGGGGGATCACCGCGTCGTCCCTGCCATGTGCCATGAAGATCGGAGTATGCCTGGCGGATTCGCTGCCTTCCGACTGCAATGTCTCGGGCAGCGGCAGGTAAGTGGAAAGCGCCAGTATCCCGCCCAGCCTTTCCTTGTGCCTGAGCCCGGTGTGCAGGGCGACTGCGCCTCCCTGCGAGAATCCCGCCAGGAAGATGTCTTTTGCCGCAATGCCGCGAAGTCTTTGCTGCTCGATCAGTTTCTCGATCTCGGCCTGCGAGGCTCGAATTCCGGAAGAGTCTTCGTGTCTGCCGATGTTGGCGGATATTTCGCCTGACGCTGCGCCATCCAGGATGTCATACCACGCGCGCATCACATAACCGCCGTTAATAGTCACAGGGCGCATGGGGGCATGCGGAAAGACGTAGCGCACCGCGACCGGGAGTTCGAGTTCATCGGCGATGGGGACGAAATCCTCGCCATCCGCGCCCAGGCCGTGCAGCCAGATGATGCAGTGTTTCGGGTCGGTTCCTGTTTCCAGGGTGATGCCGGGGAGTGCTGGATTCATTCTGTTTCTGGCCCAAAATTCGAATGGAGACGCTTGGAATGCGAGGCAGTCTAAGGTAGTCTGAAAATGTGCCGATAATAAATATTAAGCACGCATAAAAATAGCAGAAAAATAACAGAGTTGGGGGAGCAATGAAAAGACATATCACACCGACCTCGGTTGAAAGGGTCATGCGTGAAGACGATTTCATCGTCTCCATGACCAATACGAAGGGGATCATCACATACTGCAACCGTATCTTCATCGAGTTCTCCGGTTATACCGAACCGGAGCTTCTCGGCTCGCAGCACAACATCATCCGCCATCCGGACATGCCGCGCGCCGTATTCAAGCTGCTGTGGGACAAGATACAGAATCGCGAAGAGTGCTTTGCCTATGTCAAGAACATGGCCAAGGACGGCAGCTTTTATTGGGTGTTCACCAATGTGACGCCGACTTTCGATCCTGCAGGAAACATCACGGGATATTTTTCCGTGCGCCGAAAACCCAGACAAAGCGGCGTGCAGACAGCGGGCGCAGTGTATGCAGCCATGCTGGAGGCCGAAAGGAAAGCCGGCGCTGCGAATGCGATCGCGGCCTCCAGCAAGATATTGACGGACATTCTGAACGAGAAAGGACTCAGCTATGACGAACTCGTCCTTGCAATTTAGATTTTCCCTGCTGCTGTGGTCTTTTTCCGCCGGTACGCTGGCGATCATCCTGACCAGTTTCGCCTTGCACGGCGTGGACATTTTCATGGTTGCTTTCCTGGTGATCAGCTTTGCGGTTTCGGCCTGGGGGCAATGGCTGGTCCGGAAATGGATGGCGCCGGTGGCAAAACTCAAAGAGGTGGTCGATGAGGTCGCCCACGGCAAGTTCAACAGCCGTGTGACCGGCATCGCGGAAAGTCATGATGAACTAAGCCTGTTGTGCTGGAGCGTCAACGATATGCTGGACCAGCTGAATACGTTTTTCCGCGAACAGGAAACCAGTTTCCGATCCAACCTGGACGGCAAGTTCTACCGCGAGTCG
>JAJXTT010000203.1 GCA_021783525.1 Pseudomonadota bacterium | reverse complement strand
AGCTTGGTCATTCCAGCCTTTGCAGAATGAGCGCGATACCGGCGAATGGCAATGTGGAAGTCAGTGCGTCGATGCGGTCCAGCAGGCCGCCGTGCCCGGGCAGCAACGCGCCGCTGTCCTTGACCCCGGCCTGGCGTTTGACCGCGGACTCGAACAAGTCACCGATCACCGCCAGCGCCACCCACCACCATCCCGCGACGACGATGCCCGGGAACAGCGCATGATGCTTGTACAATCCGCTCCCCCACCCGACGATGATGACATAGAGAGTCACACCGACCATGGCCCCGAGGACGCCCTCCCATGTCTTGCCGGGGCTGATCGTGGGGGCCAGCTTGTTCTTTCCGAAACGCTTGCCGGTGAAATAGGCCGAAATATCGGCCATCATCACCACCGTCATCGCGAACAACAATACCCAGGGACTGAAAGCACGCAGGTCGAGCATGGCCAAGCCGGTCGGCAACAGGACGATCAAGCCGACCAACCCCATCAGCCAGGGATTCCTCGGGCGCCACCCCAGCATCAGCCAGGCGGGAACAACCAGCACCCACAGCAACACGGCCATGGCATACCACGCCAGGTGCAGCAAATTCTGCCGTTCCGGTGCAACACTGTTATCGAACCACAACATGCCAGCCATGAGCGCCAGGGTCAGTGCCCAATAGGCAGTGGCGGCGCGTCCGTTCAATCCGGACAGCCTTGCCCATTCAACCGCGCCCTGCCACATCACGACCAGTATCAATGCCTGCCAGCCCGCAGTCGGCAGGCCGAACAATGCCGCAAGAAACAATGCGAACAGGATGATCGCCGTGATGACACGCTGCTTAAGCATTAGGCTTGCCCTCGCTCAATTGTTCACTGGTGCGCCCGAAACGGCGTTCGCGTTTCTGGTAAGAAAGGATGGCTGCTTCCAGTGCGGCCCGGTCGAACGCGGGCCACAAGGTATCGGTGAAATACAGCTCGGTGTATGCCAGCTGCCACAGCAGGAAATTGCTGATGCGCTGCTCGCCGCCGGTGCGGATGAACAGATCCGGTTCCGGCGCATAGGACATGGAAAGATATGGCATCAGCTCTTCCTCGCCGAACGCCGTCGCGCGATCGGGATGCGCCTGGCTCAGGGCATGCATGGCCTGCATGATGTCCCAGCGCCCTCCGTAATTGGCGGCGATGGTCAGCGTCAGGCTGGTGTTGCCGGCCGTAAGATGTTCGGCCTCATCGATATAGCGTATCAGTTGCGCATCGAAACGTCCGCGGTCGCCGATCACCTTCAGGCGGATGTTGTTCTCATGCAGCTTGCCGACTTCGCGTTCCAGCATCTTCAGGAACAGCTGCATCAGGAACGATACTTCGTCGGCGGGACGCCGCCAGTTTTCGCTGCTGAAAGCGAACAGGGTCAGGTATTGCACACCCAGCTGGCGGCACGCCTTGACCATCTCGCGCACCGTCTCCACACCGCGCTGGTGTCCCATCACGCGCGGCATGAAGCGCTGTTTTGCCCAGCGTCCGTTGCCGTCCATGATGATGGCGATATGCCGCGGGACGGCGGGAGCGTCCGGAATGATGCGCGTGGAACTTTGGAATATGGCCATTTTAGGATACAGGATTCAGGATGCGGGACTCAGGGCTGTGAACTCGGGTTTTCAATCCTGTATCCCGTATCCCGCATCCCATAATCAGACTGCCATCAAATCGGCTTCTTTAACCTGCAGGGCTTTGTCGATTTCCGCAACGAAGCGGTCGGTCAGTTTTTGCACGTCGTCTTGCGCGCGACGTTCTTCGTCTTCTCCGACTTCCTTGTCCTTGAGCAACTTCTTCAATTGCTCGTTGGCATCCCGGCGGATGTTGCGAACCGCAACCTTGGCATCCTCGCCTTCGCTTTTGACCACCTTGATCAGGTCGCGACGGCGCTCTTCGGTCAGCATCGGCATCGGCACGCGGATCAGGTCGCCGTTGGTGGCCGGGTTCAAACCCAGATCGGAATCGCGGATCGCTTTTTCGACGGGGCCAATCATGTTCTTTTCGTAAGGTTGCACACCGATGGTACGCGCATCGGTCAGTGTGACGTTCGCCACCTGGTTCACCGGTGTGGGATTGCCGTAATAGTCCACCATGACATGATCCAGAATACCGGTATGCGCACGCCCTGTGCGTATCTTTCCCAAGTCGGCTTTCAACGCCTCCAGCGACTTGCTCATCTTCTGTTCGACGTTCTTCTTGATGTCAGCAATCATCATCATTCTCCGAAATCAATCACAGTGTACAAGCGTTCCTTCATCCTGCCCCATCACCACACGCTTCAACGCACCCGCCTTGAAGATGCTGAACACGATGATGGGCAGTTTCTGGTCGCGGCACAGGGTCAATGCCGTGGCGTCCATCACTTTCAGATCCTTGCCGATGGCTTCGTCGAAGCTCACCTTCTGGTAGCGCACCGCCTTTGGATCCTTTTTCGGATCAGCGGTATACACGCCATCCACCTTGGTCGCCTTGATGACGACTTCGGCATCCATCTCCACGCCGCGTAAGGCAGCCGCCGTGTCCGTCGTGAAGAACGGATTACCCGTACCCGCGCCGAATATGACGACTTTGCCTTCTTCCAGATAGCGCAGTGCTTTGCCGCGTATGAACGGCTCGGCGACCTGCTCCAGATTCAGGGCCGACTGTACGCGGCACGGCACGCCTCCGCGCGTCATCGCATCCTGCAAGGCCATCGCGTTCATCACCGTCGCCAGCATCCCCATGTAATCGGCCGTCGCCCGGTCCATTCCGACGGCGGCGGGCGCGACCCCGCGGAAGATATTGCCCCCGCCGACCACCATCGCCACCTCGACCCCGAGTTCGGTCACTTCCTTGATCTCGGCCACGATGCGTTCGATGACGGTGCGGTTGATACCGTAACTGTCATCGCCCATCAGGGCTTCACCGGAAAGCTTGAGCAGAATGCGTTTGTAGGCGGGAGCGGTCATGGATACGGATTCCTTTTAGCCTTTCTTTACGGCAGCGGCGGCGGCAGCCACTTCGGCAGCGTAGTCTTCCACTTTCTTCTCGATGCCCTCACCCACGATGAACATCCGGAAGGCGGTGACCGTAGCGCCCTTGCTCTTCAGCAATTGCTCGATGGTCTGCTTGCCGTCTTCGGCCTTGACGAACACCTGGCCCAACAGCGTGACTTCCTTGAGGAATTTCTGCACGGTACCTTCGGCGATCTTCTCCAGCATCGCTTCCGGCTTGCCGGATTCCTTGGCCTTCTCGATGGCGATACGGCGCTCGGTGGCGATGTCCTCCGGATTCACGCCGGATGCATCGACCGATTTCGGCTTGCTCGCGGCGATGTGCATCGCCAGATCCTTGCCCAGCGTCTCGTCTCCGCCGGTAAAATTCACCATCACACCGATCTTGTTGCCGTGCAAGTAGGTCGCCAGCTTGCCGGTGGTCGTCGCATAGCGCTCGAAACGGCGCACGGTGAGGTTCTCACCCAGCTTCATCACCAGCGCCTTGCGATCTTCCTCCACAGTGCCGGTGCCGTTCACCAGCTTCATGCCCAACAGCGCGTCGATGTCAGCCGGATCATTCTTCGCCACCGTCTCGGCAACGTTCCTGGCGAACGCCATGAAGTCGTCATTCTTGGCCACGAAGTCAGTTTCGCAGTTCACTTCCGCCACAGCACCGGTCTTGCCGTCAGCTGCCAGGAACGAACCGATCACGCCTTCCGCCGTCACGCGCGAAGCAGCCTTGCTGGCCTTTGCGCCACTCTTGATACGCAGCAACTCTTCAGCTGCCTTGGCGTCGCCGTTGGTCTCGACCAGCGCCTTTTTGCATTCCATCATGCCGAGGCCGGTTGCCTCGCGCAGTTCTTTCACCATACCTGCGGTGATCTCTGCCATGTCACACTCCTAATTTAATCTCAACTTGAAATCTGGTTACAAAAAAGGGGGCTTGCGCCCCCTCGAAAATATAAGACTCGCGTAGCGGCTCGTTCGTCCCCTCTCCCCCCAGGGAGAGGGTTAGGGAGAGGGAAAACGCCTATGGCAGCTATTCATCTGTGATGGCTTGCCATAGCCGTTGCGGGACGGCAGCTTACGCGGCGCTTTCCGCGACTTGTGCAGTCAAATCGTTCAGCGCTTGCTCGCGACCCTCCAGAACGGCATCGGCCACTCCGCGCGCATACAGGCGGATCGCCTGGCTGGAGTCATCGTTG
>JAJXTT010000202.1 GCA_021783525.1 Pseudomonadota bacterium | reverse complement strand
CAGGAGGAACAGCCGCCGCCCGCCTTGGTGTAGTTGGTCACGTCCTGCACCGAACTGAGGTTGTTGGCGCGGATGGTGTCTTCGATCAGCACCGCGTCGATGGCGAAGCACTTGCACACCAGCGCGCCTTCTTCGTGGTCGTCGCTCCACACCTCGCCGCGATAGTTGGCGACAGCGGCCTGCAGCGCCTCGCGTCCCATCACCGAGCAGTGCATCTTTTCCGGCGGCAGGCCGTCGAGGTAATCGGCGATGTCCTGGTTGCTCACCTTGAGCGCCTCGTCCAGCGTCTTGCCCTTGATCATCTCGGTGAGCGCGGACGAAGAAGCGATGGCCGAGCCGCAGCCGAAGGTCTGGAAATGTGCGTCAAGGATGACGTCCGTCTCGGGCTCCACCTTGAGCATCAGGCGCAGCGCGTCACCGCAACTGATCGAGCCGACGTCGCCCACGCCGTTCGCCCCCTCCAGCACACCTGCATTGCGCGGTTGAAAGAAATGTTCTTTGACTTTTTCCGAATAGTCCCACATGGCGATGCTCCTAGCATTTAATGTTGCGTAGCGTCCGACCGTACTCCTCTCCCTCTGGGAGAGGGGGAACGGGGGTGAGGGAAACGATCATTTTCATGATCGTCAGGCCGAGAAAGATGAACCGCACGCGCAGCTGGAGCTGGCGTTCGGGTTTTCGAATTTGAAGCCGCTGCCGTTGAGGCTGTCGACGAAATCGACGGTCACGCCTTCCAGCAGCGGCGCGGACAGCGGATCGACCAGCACCGTCACCGCGCCGTATTCCAGTATGGTGTCGTCTTCGCTACTGGCCTCTTCCAGCGACATGCCGTACTGGAAACCGGAGCAGCCGCCGCCGGAAATGGCGATGCGCAGTCCTGCCACGGGCGTGGCCGAGCCTTTGATGAATTTCTCTACCGCGGAGATCGCGTTGGGTGTCAGGTTGATCATGGTTCGCTCCTATCAGGTGGTCTGTGCCTGAGTAATCGCAAACTGCGTGCCACCCCCTGCCGATCAGATCAACATGCTGTTTAATTTGGGGATTGCCGGAATGGCACGCCCAACTCGCCTGTGTGGAACAAGACGGGGATGGGGTGTTGTAGGGTTTGTGACAAGCAATGAAAATCCCCATCGATTGCCGACGAGGATGCTTTTGGGCTTACATCGCGATTCCGAACAGCTTGCCGACACCTGCGGTCAGACCCATGGCCAGCGCGCCCCAGAAGACCACACGCAGCGATGCCCGGAGTATCGGGGCACCGCCTGCACCGGCCGACAATGCGCCGAGTGCGGTGAGGACGATCAGGGAAACGCCGGCGACCACAGGAAGTATCAGCATTGACGGCGCTACGAGTGCAGCCAGCAGCGGCAAGGCCGCACCCGCAGCGAAGGTCAGCGCAGAAGTGAATGCGGCCTGCACCGGCCGTGCACTCAGGGAGTCGCTGATGCCCAGCTCATCGCGGGCATGGGCGCCCAGTGCGTCATGTGCCATCAGTTGTTGAGCCACCTGTTCTGCCAGTTCCGGTGCAAGCCCGCGTTTGATGTAGATCTCCGCCAGTTCCTGATGCTCATGCTCCGGCTGCGCTTTCAGTTCGGCGCGTTCACGCGTGAGGTCGGCCTGTTCCGTGTCAGCCTGCGAACTGACCGACACATACTCTCCCGCCGCCATCGACATCGCGCCCGCAACCAGACCGGCCACACCTGTCAGCAGAAGCTCGGTGCGCCCCACGTTGGCCGCCGCCACCCCGACCATCAGGCTGGCGGTGGAAACGATGCCGTCATTCGCCCCCAGCACGGCGGCGCGCAGCCAGCCTATGCGCTGAAAGCGATGCGATTCACGATGAACGGATCTGGGCATGGTGTGTTGTCTCTGCAATCTCTGATGCGCCGGATATGCGGCTTGACGGGATAAGCATAACACCATCAACCCGCAACCTGCGAAATCGACGAATGTGTCGCCATGACAAGGAAATCCCGGCGTTGGTTGACGAAGCAATGAAATGGCTGCATGAAAAAAATGGATTGGAGAATCGGGAAACCTGAAATCAAGAGCAAAAAAATGAACGATAATTCAGTGCGAATTTCTGCACCGTTTTGAATGTAAAGAGAATGTGAAGAGGAAGAATCATGAGAGACATCATCAGCCAATACCGGATCGAAAAGGAACCCTACTACCGCATCGTATCGGATGAACTGGCTGTCTTTGACGCGGCATATTCGGTGCGCATGCCCATGATGCTGAAGGGACCGACAGGTTGCGGCAAAACGAGGTTCATCGAATATATGGCCTGGAGACTCCAGAAGCCCCTGATCACGGTGGCCTGCAACGAAGACATGACCGCTTCCGACCTGGTGGGCCGTTTCCTGCTCGATGCCACCGGCACCCGCTGGCAGGACGGGCCGCTCGCCATCGCCGCCCGTTACGGTGCGATCTGCTATCTGGACGAGATCGTGGAAGCGCGCCAGGATACGACCGTCGTGATACACCCGCTCACCGACAACCGCCGGGTGCTCCCCCTGGAGAAGACCGGCGAACTCATCAACGCACATCCGGATTTCCAGCTGGTGATCTCCTACAATCCCGGCTACCAGAGCGTGATGAAGGATCTGAAACAGTCTACCAAGCAGCGCTTCGGCGCCCTGGACTTCAATTACCCGGAGCATGCGATCGAAGAAGAGATCGTCTCTCATGAGACGGGCGTGGCACGCGAAATCGCGGGCAAGCTGGTCTCGATTGCGGAGATGGCGCGAAACCTGAAAGGTCACGGCCTGGATGAAGGAATCTCCACGCGGATGCTGATCTACGCAGGGAACCTGATCTCCAAGGGCGTTGAAGTCAAAAAGGCCTGCTGCGTCGCCCTGATCGCGCCGATAACGGACGACCCGGACATGCGCGATGCGCTCGATGCGGCAGTGACTACATTTTTTGGATAGGCGATACGACGATAATGAAACCGATGAAAGGCATATCGGTGACCGAAAAGGGAGCATGCGTGATTACCATGCTCTGCTCGCCCTGCACCCCACCCGCGGGGACGGGGGCCTGATATGAGCCCCGCCTTCAACCGCCTCACGCTCGGGCTGAAAAAATATCTCGGCCTGTCTTCCCGCAAGTCCGTGGCTGACCTGCAGAAGGAACGGGAGAGAATGAAACTGATGGACGTTCAGCGGCGCATCGGCATGTACCTGCGAGGTCTCTGGGGCCGGGAGTTCGTGATCAGGCCGAGGGAAGTCAAATTCTCCACCCTCCACGGATGCCATCCCTTCGTCGAGGACGACGCCATCCATTTGCCCGAGGCCTACTACGAATTCACCCGGAACGGAGACCAGCACTTCACGGGACTGGAGTTCTACCGGGCAGCTTCGGCGCATGCCGCGGCCCATATCATTTATTCAAGGAAACAGTCACCATCGGGCACGCTCGACCGCTGGCAGAAAGCACTGGTCTCCACGATCGAAGATGCGCGAGTGGAAGCGCTGGCAATACGCAGGTTCCCCGGCCTGAAGAAACTCTGGACCGCGCAACATATGGCCACCCCCGCGCACCATCAGACTGCGGATGACTATCTTGACCGCCTCGCGCGGGCGCTGCTGGATGAGACCTATGCGGACGAAGATCCCTGGATCGCACGGGGTCGCGAGCTGTTCAAGGCAGCGGTCAACCTGGAGAACGATGGTATTGCCCCGGACATCGGCATGGCGCTGGCGCACGAACTTCGGGAGAAGAAAGTCGATTTCAGCCCCGGCTCCAACGCACACAGGGCGGCTTACCGCGACGACAACCGCCTTCTATGGGAATCCCCGAAACCTGCCGCCGAAGAAGAGCAGATCGCACCCACCACGTTCTTCGAATCGAAGATTCTTTCCATATGGGAGTTTGCAAGATTCGGTTACGGCGAGAAGCGGAAATCGGCGATCACTTTCTACGACGACGAGTTTCTCTTTGCCGACGACAAACCGCTTGCCGACGAAGCGGCCGACACTGCTACGGAACTGGAGTCGGACGAAGACCTCGACAAGCTATCCGCCCTGCTCTCGAAAAAAACAGCGCGCGAAGCATCCGCTCCGGAAACGTATCAGTATTCGGAATGGAATTTCCGCAGCCAGAACGAGACCGAGTCCTGGGTGACCTTGCGGGAAATGAACGCTGCGGCCGGCGATCTGCAGATCGTCGACAACATCATCGAGCAGAACAATCACCTCCTGTCGCGCA
>JAJXTT010000201.1 GCA_021783525.1 Pseudomonadota bacterium | reverse complement strand
GAAGAGGATGCAAGGCATCCGCTCACCGACAGCCGCATGTCCGAGATCCTGGCACAGCAGGGCATTTTGGTCGCCCGCCGTACCGTGGCAAAATACCGCGAGGGGATGAACATCCTTCCGGTAAACCTTCGTAAATCACTCTAACCAAAAGGAGCAGGCCATGAACCTCAACCTCACAGGACGTCACCTCGAAATCACGCCGGCCATCCGCGAGCATGTGCTCAGCAAACTGGACAAGGTCAAACGCCATTTCGACAACGTGATCGACATCAACGTGATCCTGTCCGTGGACAAGCTGGTGCAGAAGGCCGAAGCCAACGTCCATGTCTCGGGAAAGAACATCTTCGCCGAAACCGAGGACAGCAACCTGTACGTGGCCATCGATACGCTGGTGGATTCGCTGGATCGCCAGGTGCTGAAGCACAAGGAGAAACATACCGCGCGCCGCCACGACGAGTCCGGCAAGCAAAGCACGGCAGACTGACGCAATGCGGGGCAACCAGAAGTGGTTGCCCCGTTTTCTTGTTATGGTGAAATCACATACATGAGCCTGATCAGCAAGATACTTACCCCGGAATGCGTGCTGCTGGATAACGAATCGACCAGCAAGAAACGCGTATTCGAACGCGTCGGCCTGCTGTTCGAGAATACCCTGCATATCGGCCGCAGCCAGGTGTTCGACAGCCTGTTCGCCCGCGAAAAACTCGGCTCCACCGGACTGGGCCAGGGCGTTGCCATCCCGCATGGCCGCGTGAAGGGCCTGCGCGATGCCGCAGCCGCCTTCGTCAAGATGCAGAACCCCATCCCCTTCGATGCACCGGACGGCCTGCCGGTGAATTTCATTTTCGTGTTGCTCGTTCCCGAACGCGCGACCGACCTGCATCTGCAACTGCTGGGCGAACTGGCGCAGATGTTCTGCGACAAGTCGTTCCGCGACAAATTGCAGGCCACCGACGATCCGGTCGCGATCCACAGACTGTTCGTCGACTGGCAGGGCTAAGGGCCATGGCTCAGGTCAATATCCAGCAACTCTTCGAAGACAAGCAGGAACGCCTGGGGCTGACCTGGGTGGGCGGCGCAAAAGGCGGCGACCGCATGCTTGAAAGCGAGATCGTCAACGCCTCCAACCGTGGCCTGATCGGCCATATGAACGTGATCCATCCGAACTGGGTGCAAGTGTTCAGCAGCATCGAGCTCGACTATCTGCATGCGCTCTCCCCCGCCGAACTGGCCGTTACGCTGACGCAGCTGGAGCAAAGCGAGCCGCTCTGCCTGATCGTGGCTGGCGAGACCGAGATACCGAAGGGCCTGCTGGACTTCGCCAACCGCACCCATACCCCGCTGTTCCGCTCGCCGCTGGGCAGCGTGCAACTGATGTGGATGATCCGCCACTACATCGTCAAGGGACTGGCCGATTCGACCACGCGCCACGGCGTCTTCCTCGATGCGCTGGGCGTCGGCGTCATGATCACCGGCGACAGCGGCGTGGGCAAGAGCGAGCTGGCGCTGGAACTGATCACGCGCGGCAGCGGATTGGTGGCCGACGACATCACCGAACTGTATCGCATCTCGCCGGAGACGCTGGAGGGGCGCTGCCCGGAATTGCTGCGCGATTTCCTCGAAGTGCGCGGCCTGGGCATGCTCAATATCCGCACCATGTTCGGCGAGACCGCAGTGCGCCGCAAAAAAAGTCTAAAGCTGATCGTGCATCTCTATCGCCCGCCGCACGACGACCTCTCCAAGCTGGAGCGCCTGCCGACTTCGGGCTTCGAGGAGATCATGGGCGTCAAGATCAGCAAGGTCGAACTCCCCGTGATGGCAGGCCGCAACCTCGCCGTGCTGGTGGAAGCCGCGGCGCGCAACTTCGTGCTGCAGCAGCGCGGAATCAATACCATGCAGGAGTTCATCTCGCGCCAGGAAACCCTGATGCAGGGGCCATAAATCATGGATGCCTCTAATAATCGTTGTGAGCAAGCCAGAGTGCAAGGAGCCGCGCATAACCAGCGACTTGCCTGCTTTTCAGGCTTAGTCGAATGGCTAGTTGTTTCATCAGTGAATGACGAGACATACCTTGCAGGTTGGCGAGAATTGAACGAGCACGCGACGCAGCAATCTGGCTGCGCAGCAGATTAGTAGAGGCAGCCGTGCAACTGTTCCTGATCAGCGGCTTATCCGGTTCCGGCAAGAGCGTTGCGCTCAATGTGCTGGAAGACAGCGGATACTACTGCGTGGACAACCTGCCTGCCGAGTTGCTGCATGTGCTGACGAACAACCTGAAACTGGCGGGCGTCAGGAAAGTCGCCGTCAGCGTCGACGTGCGCAGCGGGAACAACGTCGTGCTGTTGCCGCAATACATCGAAAAGCTCAGGCAGCAGGACATCGACGTGCATGTGCTGTTCCTTGATGCGAACAATGAGACCCTGGTGAAGCGCTTCTCCGAGACGCGCCGCCTGCATCCGCTGAGCGATGGCGTGCGGACCCTGCCGGAATGCGTCACCCTGGAACGCGAACTGCTCGCCGGGATCGCCGATATCGGCCACCATATCGACACCAGCGAACTCAACGCCAACGCGCTGCGCGCATGGATCAAGCAATTCATTGCGCTGGACAGGGCGCGATTGACGCTGCTGTTCGAGTCCTTCGCCTTCAAGAACGGATTGCCGCTGGATGCAGATTTCGTATTCGACGTGCGCTGCCTGCCCAATCCGCATTACGACCCGGCGTTGCGTCCTTACACCGGCCGCGATCAGCCGGTGATCGATTTCCTGGATGCCACACCGCTCGCGCAAAAGATGTATGCCGACATCCTCGGTTTCATCGAGGACTGGCTGCCCAGCTTCATCGCCGACAATCGCAGCTACCTCACGGTCGCCATCGGCTGCACCGGCGGTCAGCATCGTTCGGTCTACTTCGCCGAAAAGCTGGCGCAACATTTCAAACCGCGGCAACAAGTCCTGCTGCGCCATCGCGAACTCACGCAGCAAGCCTGAACGTGCTGCAACATATCAAGCCCGGCGACTACCTCACTTTGCTTGTCGGCGGCCTGTGCACGATCTGGATAACAGTCGCGGTCTGGTCCGGCGGCGCCGCCGACAAGGCCATCATCCGCAGCGGCGGCAAAGTGTTCCGCGAAGTGCCGCTGTCGCGCGACCAGCAGATCGAAGTACCCGGCCCGCTCGGCACCAGCATCGTCACCATCGAAAAGCGCAGGGCGCGCATCACGTCCGACCCCAGCCCCAGGCAATACTGCGTGCGCCAGGGCTGGCTGCAACAGGCGGGCGAGATCGCCATCTGCCTGCCTAACGAAGTGAGTGTGGAACTGACCGGCGGGCAAAAGAAATATGACAGCCTCAACTACTGACAAACAGGATTCAGGATACGGGAGACAGGAGACAGGGGAGCGACCGAATCCCCGTATCCCGCGTCCTGTATCCCGTATCCTGCTCAACACCACCGCCGAAGACCACCACATCGCAAAGATGGCGGCCGTCGCGCTTGGCCTCACCGTGCTGGAGAATGCCATCCCTTCGCCTCTGCCGGGCGTCAAGCCGGGTCTGGCCAATATCGTCACGCTCATCGTGCTGGCGCGTTACGGCTGGAAAGTGGCAGCCTGGGTGTCGCTGCTGCGCGTCCTCGCGGGCAGCCTGCTGTTCGGCAACTTTCTGGCGCCCGGATTCTTCCTCAGCCTGTCCGGTGCGATATGCAGCCTTGCCGTGCTCGCACTCAGCCTGCACCTGCCGGCACGCTGGTTCGGCCCGGTGACCGACAGCATCCTCGCCGCCTTCGCCCACATCGCGGGCCAGATGACAGTGGTCTATCTCTGGCTCATCCCGCACAGCGGCATCGCCTACCTGATTCCCATCTTCGCCACGGCATCGCTGATATTCGGCACGGTGAACGGCTTGATCGCGGCCAGTTTCATGGATAATACACAGCAGTCCCCTCTCCCACCGGGGGAGGGCTAGGGTGGGGGACCGCCCAATGAACGTGGATGGAACCATGAAGACAATCACACTGGCCCTTACAGGCGCCTCCGGCCTGCCCTACGGCATACGCCTGCTCGAATGCCTGCTCAAAGGCGGTCAGCGCATACATCTGGTGTACACCCAGGCCGCGCAGATCGTCGCCAAGCAGGAACTGGATTTCACTTTGCCTAATCGGCCGCAGGAAGCCGAGCAACTGTTCGCGGACCGCATCGGCGATTTCAGCGGCGAGCTCAAAGTATTCGGCATCCAGGACTGGTACGCGCCGATGGCCTCCGGCTCCAACCCGGGCG
>JAJXTT010000200.1 GCA_021783525.1 Pseudomonadota bacterium | reverse complement strand
ATCAGCATGTCGTCGTCCTGCCACAACCCGCGCAGGTACAGGCTCAGTTTGCGCTCGTTATCCACCAGCAGCGTGCCGTGCCGCTCGCGTTGCAGCACGGCGCGGCTGTCGGCCGATTGCAGGCTGAAGTAGTCTTTTTGCCGTTCCGGGTGGTCGTCGTAATAGCGGATGCCGTAGTCTGCCCAGTTCCCGAGGCCGGCCAGTGACAGCTGTGTCAGCAATACCGGGACCTGCCTGAACATCTCCGGCAGGCCGGGGCTGGGAAAGGTCTGGTGGATGCCGTGTACCGATCCGGTGGTGCGCTCCATCAGGTCGAGCGCGATGGCAAGGTATTCGGCCAGCAGCTCGCGCGTCTGCAAGCGCCGCGCGGTCGCGGGCAGCGATTGCAGGAACGGCACGATGGCCGTACCGTTGGGCGATTTCCACATCTTGCGGACGAACGCGATGATGTCGGGCAACGCTTCTTCCCCGACGATTGCGGCGATGTCTGGCCACTCCTCAAGAAAGATCAGGATCGGTTCGGCGCCACGCCCCATCCTGCCGAGAAAGCGCGCCTGTTCGATATAGGCTTCCACGCCCGCATCGGAAAGTGTCGCCAACGCTGCCTGCATGTGGTCGGCAAACACTTCGGCCACCCGCGGGAATCCGCAGGCTAGCTCCTTCCAGTAAGGCTGCAACTCTTCCGGTATGTCGGTCGCTTGCACACTCATGGCTTCATGCAAAGGTCGTGTCGATGGCGTGGTCCAGCGTGTCGCGGATATCCGCGTCGTCGGTGATCGGGCGCACCAGTGCCATGCGGCAGGCGTCCCCGGGCTCGACGCCGCCCTTGATCAGGGTGGCCGCATACACCAGCAGGCGCGTGGAGATGCCCTCGTCCAGGCCGTGCCCCTTGAGGTTGCGCGCCGCCTGGCCGATCTTTACCAGCTGTGCGGCCAAGCCCAAGTCGATATCCGCTTCCTTGCTCAATATGCCGGCCTCGACACCCGCTTCGGGATAATCGAACTCGAATGCCGTGAAGCGCTGCTTGGTCGATTGCTTCAGGTCCTTCATCAGGCTCTGGTAACCCGGGTTGTACGAGATCACCAGCTGGAAATCGGGATGCGCCTCGATCAGCTCGCCCTTCTTGTCCAGCGGCAGGGTGCGGCGGTGGTCTGTCAGCGGGTGGATCACCACCGTGGTGTCCTGGCGTGCCTCGACCACCTCGTCCAGGTAGCAGATCGCGCCGATGCGCGCGGCTGTGGTCAGCGGGCCATCCAGCCAGCGCGTGCCGCCGGCGTCGAGCAGGTATCTCCCCACCAGGTCGCTTGCAGTCATGTCCTCGTTGCAGGCCACGGTGATCAGCGGCTTGTTCAACTTCCACGCCATGTATTCGATGAAACGCGATTTGCCGCAGCCGGTCGGGCCTTTCACCATTACCGGCAGGCGCGCAGCATAGGCGGCTTCATACAGCGCGATTTCGTTGCGCTGTGCCTGGTAGAACGGTTCCTTGCGGACCTTGTACTGTTCCTTGTTGTCCATTGCGACTCCTTCGTTCGGGCCTGTCCCGCGCAGTGCGAACGGGGCAGGGTTCTGGAAAAAAACGCCCCCATCGTGTGGGGGCGCATTTTTGCTGCATTACTGCCGGGCTTACTTGTGTACGCCCAGCTTTTCGCGCCAGCCCGGATACAGTTTGTCCGCATCCTTGGGGAAGGATTCGAACGCACGGGCAAATTCCTTGTGCTGCTTCGCGTACTGGATCGGATCGGCGCCCGATTTCCAGCATTCGTAAGCCTGGCGCAGGGAGATCGCACCTGCTGCGGGGCTGTCGATGTGGCCGTAGGAACCGCCACCAGCGGTATTGATCACGTTGCCATGGCCCAGGTTCTGGAAGAAGCCCGGCAGGCGCAGCGCGTTCATGCCGCCGGAAATGATCGGGGTGGTCGGCTTCATGCCGTACCACTTCTGGAAGTAGACCGGGCCTTGTGCTTCGTCGCGCTCGATCATGTAGGCGATGTTGCGGTCGTCGCCTTCGCCTTCCATCTTGCCGTAGCCCATGGTGCCGACGTGGATGCCCGAAGCACCTTGCAGACGTGACATCTTGGCCAGCACGAACGCGGTATAGCCGCGCTTCGCCGATGGAGAGGTCACTGCGCCGTGACCTGCGCGGTGGTAGTGCAAATATTGACCTGCATATTGGCGGCGTGCCGTAGTCACCATGCCGGGACCACCTACATATCCGTCCACGAGGAAAGCCAGCTTGTCCGCATCAGGACCGAATGTTTCCAGCGCGAAATCGGCGCGCGCGCACATTTCGTAGTGATCGTCAGCCGTGATGTTCATGGAGAACAGTTTGGCCTGGCCGGTTTCGTCCTGAGCGCGCTTGAGCGCGTCGTACACCAGCGGCAGCACTTTCTTCAGCGGGCAGAAAGTCTGGTTGCCTTGCGGTTCGTCGTTCTTGATGAAGTCTCCGCCCAGCCAGAACTGGTAGGCAGCCTTTGCGAACGGCTCGGGACGCAGGCCCAGCTTGGGCTTGATGATGGTGCCGGAAATGTAGCCGCCGTCCTTGATCGGACGGCCCAGGATGCGCCACAGGTCGGAGATGTCCTTGGACGGACCGTCGAACAGTTGGATCGCGCGTTCCGGAACGTAGAAGTCGACCATCTTGGCGTGCTCGATGTCGCCCATGCCCTGGTTGTTGCCGATCGCCAGGGTCAGGAAGGAAACCAGCATCATGCGGCCGTCGGTCACATTGCGGTCGAACAGCTCCATCGGATAGGCGATGCGCATGTCTTCGGTGGCTTCGTCGATGTAGTACACCAGCGCGTCCACGCCCTTGGTGAAATCGTCGGTGGTGGAAACTTCCACGTTGGTGCCGGTAGAGGACTCGGCTGCAAAGTGCGCTGCCGCTTCCAGATATCCATGCCCTGCCTTGGGCTTCATCTTGTAGGCGACCAGGATGTGCTTGCCGCCCTTGATCAGGTCGGCTTCCTTGAGATCAAGGTTGGAATAACGATTGGACTGATCCATTTACTTCTCCTCGTTGGTATTGAATTCGTTCTCTGAAACTGCGGAGCGAACTATACCTCCATGAACCATAAACAACAGTCAATTGTTTTTATATGATATATAAGCGTTACTTATGGTATATAGCACGCCATGCTTCCCATTACGCTTCGTCAATTACAGGTCTTCGAGAGCGTCGCCCGCAATCTGAACCATTCGCGGGCAGCGGCCGAGCTGTATCTGTCGCAGCCAGCCGTTTCGATGCAGATCAAGCAGGCGGAGAATGCGGTCGGTTTACCGTTGTTCGAGCAGGTGGGCAAGAAGATCCATCTCACCGCGGCGGGCAACGAGTTGCTGCACTATGCCCGCTCGATGCTGCAACTGATGCTTGAGATGGAATCGGTATTCGATGAGATGAAAGGACTGGAACGTGGGCAACTGAGCATCGCTGTGGTCAGTACAGCCAATTACTTCATGCCCCAATTGCTGGCGAAATTGATTCAGGCGCATCCCAAGATCCAGGTCGGCCTGTCCGTCGCCAATCGTGACGCCGTCATCAGGCAACTCACCGAGAATGTCGCCGACCTGGCCATCATGGGCCAACCCCCTCCCGGAACGGAAATGCGCGCTGATGCGTTCATGCAGAATCCCCTCGTGGTGATCGCCGCACCCGGGCATCCGCTTGCCCATGCAAAGAAGATCCAGCCCAGGCAATTGGCGAGCGAGACTTTCCTGTTGCGAGAGCGAGGCTCGGGCACCCGCGGCGTCGTGGAACGCTTCTTTGCCAGCCACAATCTTGCATTGCCCGCGCATATGGAAATGGACACCAATGAAGCCATCAAACAATCCGTACAGGCGGGCATGGGCATAGGGATCATTTCCCAGCACGGAATCGAACTGGAACTGGAAACCAATCGCCTGGTCGTGCTGGATGTCGACCATTTTCCGATCGTGCGCCATTGGTATATCGTTCATCGCAAAGACAAACGGCCATCTACTGCAGCTCAGGAATTTGAGCTTTTCCTGCTGGAGGAATCCCAAGGCCTGGTAAAGCAGAACGCGACTTCCGTGGAATAGATTTCTATAGCCGGGAAGTTGAATCGGGGTTCGGCGTAGGCAGGTATCACCCTTTCAGGCTACATACGGAATCCTGGAAACGTTTATGATGTGAATGTCTCCCGCAGTGACCATTTGAAATGAATATTCCGCCACAAGCGGTCCGCTTATTCTCTTCCTGTTGATAATTTGCACCTTACATGGACATCCTTACACTGCTGAACCCAATGACGAATGATCTTTTAAGCTTTCTG